>NZ_JBNNVQ010000140.1:0-12539 GCF_050280625.1 Pseudomonas sp. NPDC089569 | reverse complement strand
CGCGCCCATCGCCTGTCGGCCCGCTTGCAGTACGGCTGCACCTGGGTCAACACGCACTTCATGCTGGTCAGCGAAATGCCCCATGGCGGGCAGAAGCTCTCCGGTTATGGCAAGGACATGTCGATGTATGGGCTGGAGGATTACACCGTCGTGCGGCATGTGATGTTCAAGCACTAAAAGCATCGCGAGCAGGCTCGCTCCCACAGGGGAATGCGATCAACTGTGGGAGCGAGCCTGCTCGCGATGGCATCACCTCGGTTTCAGGGCAGAAACCGGCTCTACGCACCACCAGGTTTCAAGGCAAACGAAAACAACAATAACCACCGATCCGGACGGTGCCTCCCAGGCCCCGCCACGGTATCGGACATCCGAAATCTGCCGATTTTCCGGAGCAAACACACATGAGTTCATCATCCGATCTCTCTGCAGCCGTTGCCGACAGCGATGCCGAGCAACTGCGAAAACTGGGTTACACCTCCAACTTCAATCGCAGCATGAGCCTGTGGGAAAACTTCGCCCTGGGCTTCACCTACCTGTCTCCAGTCGTAGGGGTCTATACCCTCTTCGGCCTGTGCCTGGCCGCCGGCGGCCCACCGATGTTCTGGACCTACCTGCTGGTCGGCTGCGGCCAATTGCTGGTGTGCCTGATCTTCGGTGAAGTGGTCTCGCAGTTCCCGATTTCCGGTGGCGTGTACCCTTGGGCCCGTCGCCTGGTGGGCAAACGCTGGGCCTGGATGGTCGGCTGGATCTACTCCATCGCCCTGTGCGTGACCATCGCTGCGGTTGCTGTAGGTGCCGGTCCGTATCTGGCGGCCATGCTCGGTTTCGAACCGAACAACAACACCAACATCGTCATTGCCCTGGTGCTGACCCTGTTCGCCACCCTGGTCAACCTGAGCGGCACCAAGACCCTGGCACGCATCGCCATGTTCGGCTTCCTCTGCGAACTGATGGGTGCGGTGATCGTGGGTGTCTACCTGCTGATCTTCGAACGCCATCAACCGATCAGCGTGCTGTTCAACACCTTCGACATCAAGGTCGACGGCTCGTACCTGCCGGCCTTCCTGACGGCGTCGCTGGCGGGGATGTTCCTGTACTACGGCTTCGAAGCGTGCGGCGACGTGGCCGAGGAAACACCGAACCCGAGCAAACGGATTCCGGTGGCCATGCGCATGACCATCTACATCGGCGGCGTCTCCGCGATGTTCGCCTGCCTGGCGCTGATCCTCGCCGTGCCGGACATGCAAGCGGTGATCAACGGCACCGACAAGGACCCGGTCGGCACCATCCTCAACAACGCCTTCGGTCCGGTGGGTTCGAAAATGGTGATGGGCGTGGTGATGATTTCCTTCATCTCCTGCGTCATCAGCCTGCAAGCGGCGGCGAGCCGTTTGCTGTATTCCTATGCGCGTGACGAAATGGTGATCGGCAGCCGCCTGCTGAAAAAGATTTCGCCTACAACACAGGTTCCGGTTGCCGCGTTGTTCGTGTCGGGCGTTCTGCCGGCGCTGATCATCATCCTCGGCTTCTTCCTGCAGGATGCGGTCGCCACCATCGTCAGCTTCGCCGCCATCGGCATCTACCTGGCCTTCCAGATGATCGTGCTCGCCGCGCTGTACGCACGCATGAAAGGCTGGAAGCCCAGCGGCAAATTCAGCCTGGGTGCCTGGGGCTGGCTGGTGAACATCGGCGCGCTGGCCTACGGCGTCGGCGCCATCATCAACATGGCCTGGCCACGCACGCCGGACGCCGCGTGGTACATCAACTACGCCATGGTCCTGAGCACCGCCATCGTGATTGGCTTGGGCCTGCTCTACATGTGGATCGCCAAACCGTATGACCACGGTACGGCGCCTGCTGGGGATGCGTGGAAGGTGAGTCACTGATGTAATTCGCTCCGGGATCAGTGGGGTCCCGGAGCGAGCTTTGCTTAGTAAGCATTCCTACAGAATGCTCCCTCCCGAAAAACCCTCAGTTCCTACATCACGCGTCGCCAGAGTAGACTTGGCGCCGCGAGCGCCTGACCGATAGGCTTTGTCCCGTCGCTGCCAAATCAGCGACCCGGAGTCGAAGCCGGAACCTATCAACATGGCGCATCTGCGCCCCCATATGAGCTGGGGCATTTTTTTGCCTTTCAGTTTCACGTTATGGCGGGTCGTGTGGCGCGGGCCTCTTGGCTTCCATGTTGATAAAGAGTGTCCCGACTTCGAACGCCGCACGATCCGCCACCTAAATCTGTCGAAGGATTAGTGGCGGCTCCTTTTTCAACATGGAGTCGAACATGCAAAAGCATTCATCAAATACGCACGATGTTCATAGCTACTTCACCCCAACCGTCTTCACTCGCCACAACCGTTTCCTCCACACCTTCATGCACGATAACCAAGCCTGGTTCTGCGTCCAGGATCTAGGCCGCCTGATGGGCAAACCTCTGAACGAACGGCTGATCCAAAAGCTCGATCCCGATCAGCGTCGCCATGTCTGGTTGCTGAAAGACGGCAAAACGCTCGAATCGCTGATGGTCAGTGAATCGGGGGTGTACGCATTGCTGGTTCACCACTTCATTCCGGAAAACCGCAATTTGCGGCAATGGCTGAGTCACGAGGTGGTTCCGATGTTGCGAAATACGCAGACGGCGGCGTTGGAAAACCTGCCAAGCCTGAGTTCGTTGAATTGGGCTGGCATCACGGTGCCTTTGCTGCATTACCAACAACACGCGTGGGTCAAATGGCGAGACATGCCTGAATTGATCCAGGTGCAGCGACCTTCCCCTTTTGTGGGGACTTGCAAGTAAAGGGACCTCCTGTAGGAGCGAGCATGCTCGCGATGGTGGTTAACGATTACGCGTATTTATTGGTTTTACGCGGCGTTCTTTAGACCATCGCGAGCATGCTCGCTCCTACACACTTAACCCGCACAGCCTCAAAACCGCGAAACACTCCGCATCGCATCCACCAGATACCTCATCGCAATCCGGTCGCTCTCCGACAGCTCCCGATAGCGCTCCACCAGTTTCATCTCCTCGGAATTGAGCCGGCGCCTTCGCCGACTGCTGCCCAGGCATGGAAAAATCCCCAACATTTCGGTGATGCCTTGTACTTTCGACATGGACGATGTCCTTCTCTTCGTCAAAGAAAACTTCAGAAACCGCATCGCCCTGATTCGTTTCAGCTGCCGCATTTGTGCCAACTGAACCAACACCGGCCCGAAGGGCATAAACCGGTCATGAGCACAGAATAGGAATATTCCCGGCGCTGAAAAGTGGTTTTTAGAGTAATTAGTCGAAAAAAGCAGAAATGCCCTTTAATTCAGAAGGGGCTGTCGGAATTCTTTCCCGACACGTCTTGTTTCATTCCGGCGCTAGCGTCGTGCCATCAAGCATTTTTGCTCTGCAATCGAACGGTTTAAGCTATCCGGCATCTGTTTAAAGTCCGTCGCGTTTGGCCGAAGGCATGTCCGAACCGTTATTTCCGATCCAGTACGTGCCAGGAACGGCGCGGGATTGTTCACGACAGGGTTGTAATTATGCACCGCAGGAACTTGCTCAAGGCCTCCATGGCCATCGCTGCCTACACCGGTTTGTCTGCTACCGGCCTGCTCGCCGCCCGCGCCTGGGCAGCCGATACCGGGGCCGCCGATGGCGAGGCCCTGCCCTTCGACTTCGAATCCCTGAAAAACCAGGCCAAACAGCTTGCCGGCAAAACCTATCAAGACACCAAGCAGGTGCTGCCGCCGACACTGGCGACCATGACGCCGCAGAACTTCAACGCCATCCGCTACGACGGCAACCATTCGTTGTGGAAAGACCTCAAGGGTCAACTGGACGTGCAGTTCTTCCACGTCGGCATGGGTTTCCGCCAGCCGGTCCGTATGTATAGCGTCGATCCCAAGGCCAAAACGGCGCGCGAAGTGCATTTCCGCCCTTCGCTGTTCAACTATGAAAACACCTCGGTCGATACCCAGCAGCTCAAGGGCGACCTGGGTTTCTCCGGGTTCAAGCTGTTCAAGGCGCCGGAGCTGGACAAGCACGATGTGGTGTCTTTCCTCGGCGCCAGCTACTTCCGGGCAGTGGACGCTACCGGCCAGTACGGTCTGTCGGCACGCGGCCTGGCCATCGACACCTACGCCAAAAAGCGCGAAGAATTCCCCGACTTCAGCAAGTTCTGGTTCGAGACGCCGGACAAGGACAGCACCCGCTTCGTGGTGTACGCCTTGCTCGACTCCCCGAGTGCCACCGGCGCTTACCGCTTTGACATCGATTGCCAGGCCGAGCGCGTGGTGATGGAGGTCGACGCCCACGTCAACGCCCGTACCGCCATCGAACAACTGGGCATTGCCCCCATGACCAGCATGTTCAGCTGCGGCACCCACGAACGACGCATGTGCGACACCATTCATCCGCAGATCCACGACTCCGATCGCCTGGCGATGTGGCGCGGCAATGGCGAGTGGATCTGCCGTCCGCTGAACAACCCGGCCACCCTGCAATTCAACGCCTTTGCCGACAACGATCCGAAGGGGTTCGGCCTGGTACAGACCGATCACGAGTTTGCCAGTTATCAGGACACCGTGGACTGGTACAGCCGGCGCCCGAGCCTGTGGGTCGAACCGACCACGCCGTGGGGCGAAGGCTCCGTGGATTTGCTGGAGATTCCCACCACCGGCGAAACCCTGGATAACATCGTCGCCTTCTGGACGCCGAAGAAACCGGTCGCGGCCGGCGATTCGCTGAACTACGGCTACAAACTCTACTGGAGCGCCCTGCCGCCGGTCGGCACGCCCCTGGCACGGGTCCATGCGACCCGTTCCGGGATGGGCGGTTTCACCGAAGGCTGGGCACCGGGCGAGCATTACCCGGAAGTCTGGGCGCGGCGCTTCGCGGTGGACTTCACCGGCGGCGGCCTGGATCGCTTGCCCCAGGGCGCGGGCATCGAGCCGGTGGTCACCTGTTCGAATGGGCAGGTCAAGGATTTCAGCGTGCTGGCGCTCGACGACATCAAGGGTTTCCGGATTCTCTTCGACTGGTACCCGACCAACGACAGCGTCGACCCAGTGGAACTGCGGCTGTTCATTCGCACCAATGAGCGCACGCTCAGTGAAACCTGGTTGTACCAGTACTTCCCACCGGCACCGGACAAGCGCAAGTACAGCTGATTCGGGGTTGCGCCAGGCACCCATTCGGTTTTCCGAACGCGACCCGTCGGTCGGTTCGGATAACCGGATCTCCGGGCCTTGAAAAGTTCGTCAAAAATATTTAATTCTCCTTATAAATCAATAAGTTGATTCATTCAGCCTGGCCTGGCATGAGTCATGCTCTACACTTCTTCGACGAATGCCTGCTGCGCCAACACTTCAGGAGCCAGCAGGCATTCAATGCACAAAGGGCCGATCAACTGGCTCCATAAAAAAAACAATGTCGAGGAAAATTTGATGCGCATCGTTCCCCATATCCTGGGCGCAGCCATTGCTGCCGCTCTGATCAGCACGCCAGTTTTCGCCGCCGAACTCACCGGCACCCTGAAGAAAATCAAAGAGTCCGGTGTGATCACCCTCGGGCATCGCGACGCTTCCATTCCTTTCTCCTACATCGCGGACGCCTCCGGCAAACCGGTCGGCTACTCCCACGATATCCAGCTGAAAGTCGTCGAAGCCCTGAAAAAAGACCTCGACATGCCCAACCTCCAGGTCAAATACAACCTGGTGACTTCGCAAACCCGTATTCCGCTGGTACAGAACGGCACCGTGGACCTGGAGTGCGGCTCCACCACCAACAACGTCGAGCGCCAGCAGCAGGTTGACTTCTCCGTTGGTATCTTCGAAGTCGGTACCCGCTTGCTGACCAAGAAAGACTCGGCCTACAAGGATTTCGACGACCTGAAGGGCAAGAACGTCGTGACCACCGCCGGCACCACGTCCGAGCGCATCCTCAAGGCGATGAATGCCGACAAGCAGATGGGCATGAACGTCATCTCCGCCAAGGATCACGGTGAGTCCTTCCAGATGCTGGAAACCGGTCGTGCAGTGGCCTTCATGATGGACGACGTATTGCTGGCCGGCGAAATGGCCAAGGCCAAGAAGCCTGCTGACTGGGCTGTGACCGGCACTCCACAGTCCTACGAAATCTACGGCTGCATGGTGCGCAAAGACGACCCGGCGTTCAAAAAGGTCGTGGATGACGCCATCAAGGCCACCTACGCCTCGGGCGAGATCAACAAGATCTACGACAAGTGGTTCCAGCAGCCTGTTCCGCCTAAAGGCGTGAACCTCGAATTCCCGATGAGCAATGAGCTCAAGGCCCTGATCGCCAATCCGACCGATAAAGCGGCTGACGACAAGAAATCCTGATTTCTGACTAACCTTATCTCCTGAAAGGGCCGCTGCCCTTTCGGGAGGTGTCACTCCCTGCTGGCATTGTCTGGAAGCACTCGCACCGGTGGCTGTCGAGCCGAGCGCGTGTGCCCGATCGTCAGGATCGGGCGGGAACGGAGTTTCCCCCAAGCGGGCATTTGTACATCGATCGAATCCGAGGGGAGACCCTAATGAATTACAACTGGGACTGGGGCGTGTTCTTCAAGTCCACCGGCGTGGGCAGCGAGACGTATCTCGACTGGTTCATTTCCGGTTTGGGCTGGACCATTGCCATCGCCGTCGCGGCCTGGATCATCGCCCTGACACTGGGCTCGATCCTGGGCGTCATGCGCACCGTGCCGAACCGCATCGTATCGGGTATCGCCACCTGCTACGTCGAACTCTTCCGTAACGTGCCGCTGCTGGTTCAGCTGTTCATCTGGTACTTCCTGGTGCCCGACCTGCTGCCGGAGAACCTGCAAGAGTGGTACAAGCAGGACCTGAACCCGACCACCTCGGCGTTCCTCAGCGTTGTCGTGTGCCTGGGCCTGTTCACCACCGCCCGCGTCTGCGAGCAGGTACGTACCGGTATCCAGGCGCTGCCCAAGGGACAGGAATCCGCTGCCCGCGCCATGGGTTTCACCTTGCCGCAAATCTACTGGAACGTGCTGTTGCCCCAGGCTTACCGGATCATCATTCCGCCGCTCACCTCGGAGTTTCTGAACGTCTTCAAGAACTCGTCCGTGGCCTCGCTGATCGGCCTGATGGAGCTGCTCGCGCAGACCAAACAGACCGCCGAGTTCTCCGCCAACCTGTTCGAAGCGTTCACCCTGGCAACACTGATCTACTTCACGCTGAACATGAGCCTGATGCTGCTGATGCGTCTGGTCGAGAAGAAAGTCGCCGTACCGGGCCTGATTTCCGTAGGGGGTAAATGATGGAATTCGACTTCTCGGGCATCATTCCGTCCCTGCCGGGCCTGTGGAACGGCATGCTCATGACCCTCAAGCTGATGGCGATGGGCGTAATCGGCGGGATCATCCTCGGCACCGTCCTGGCGTTGATGCGCCTGTCCCACAGCAAACTGCTGTCGAACCTGGCCGGCGCCTACGTCAACTACTTCCGCTCGATTCCACTGCTGCTGGTCATCACCTGGTTCTACCTGGCGGTGCCGTTCGTGCTGCGCTGGATCACCGGCGAAGACACGCCGATCGGTGCGTTCACCTCGTGCATCGTGGCTTTCATGATGTTCGAAGCGGCCTACTTCTGCGAAATCGTCCGCGCCGGTGTGCAGTCGATCCCCAAGGGGCAGATGGGTGCCGCCAAGGCGCTGGGCATGACCTACGGCCAGATGATGCGCCTGATCATCCTGCCGCAGGCGTTCCGCAAGATGACCCCGCTGTTGCTGCAACAGAGCATCATCCTGTTCCAGGACACCTCGCTGGTCTATGCCGTCGGCCTGGTGGACTTCCTCAATGCTTCGCGCGCCAGTGGCGACATCATTGGCCGCTCCAATGAGTTCCTGATCTTCGCAGGTCTCGTGTACTTCATCATCAGCTTTGCCGCCTCGCAGCTGGTCAAGCGTCTGCAAAAAAGGTTCGCCGTATGATCTCTATCAAAAACGTCAACAAGTGGTATGGGGACTTCCAGGTGCTGACTGACTGCAGCACCGAGGTCAAGAAAGGCGAAGTGATCGTGGTGTGCGGACCGTCCGGCTCCGGCAAGTCGACCCTGATCAAGTGCGTCAATGCCCTGGAACCGTTCCAGAAGGGCGACATCGTGGTCGACGGCACGTCCATCGCCGACCCGAAGACCAACCTGCCGAAGCTGCGTTCGCGCGTGGGCATGGTGTTCCAGCATTTCGAACTGTTCCCGCACTTGAGCATCACCGAGAACCTGACCATCGCGCAGATCAAGGTGTTGGGCCGCAGCAAGGAAGAAGCCACCCAAAAAGGCCTGCAATTGCTCGAACGCGTCGGCCTCAAGGCTCATGCCCACAAGCACCCGGGGCAATTGTCCGGCGGTCAGCAACAGCGCGTGGCGATTGCCCGTGCGCTGGCGATGGACCCGATCGTCATGCTTTTCGACGAACCGACCTCGGCGCTGGACCCGGAAATGGTCAACGAAGTACTGGACGTGATGGTGCAACTGGCCCACGAAGGCATGACCATGATGTGCGTGACCCACGAAATGGGCTTCGCCCGTAAAGTGGCCGACCGCGTGATCTTCATGGACGCCGGCAAGATCATCGAGGACTGCCCGAAAGAAGAGTTCTTCGGTGACATCAATGCCCGTGCCGAGCGGACCCAGCACTTCCTCAACAAGATTCTGCAGCACTAAACAAATCACCGCTCCTCCCCCCCGTAGGAGCCAGGCTTGCCGGCGAAGGCGATCTCAAGTACGCCTTCGCCGGCAAGTCGGATCGCCGCACCGCTGGCTCCTACGGAGGGAGCGATGTAGATCTGAAGATTTGTGTTGTGGTTGACCCAAGGCATCTGTGATGAAATGCGACCCCCCACTCTATCGCGACACGTCGCCATCACTCGCCGTGAAACCCCGCCTGATTCGCCATCTGTTCCTGCCGCCGCTGATCATCGCCTTGATGATCGGACTGGGTTACGCGGGTTTTCGCATCAGCGAGCACTACGCCATCCGCAGCCTCGGCGAAAACGGCCAGCGCCAGCTGGAACTGCACGCCCGCGCCGTCGAGAGCGAAATCAGCAAATACACCTACCTGCCCAGTTTGCTGGAGCTGGAAACCAGCGTGTCGACGCTGCTGGGCGACCCGACGCCGGAGCACCGGCAAACAGTCAACGACTACCTTGAAGGCCTGAACCGGCGCAGCCGCAGCCGGGCCATCTATGTGATGGACACCACCGGTCGGGTCATGGCCACCAGCAACTGGCGCGATGTCGACAGTTACCTGGGCGAAGACCTGTCCTTTCGCGCCTATTTCCAGAACGCCGTGCGCGGTCAGCCGGGGCGTTTCTACGGCATCGGCAGCACCAATGGCGAACCCGGCTACTACCTGGCCCATGGCCTGGAAGAACACGGCAAGATCATCGGAGTCGCAGTGGTCAAGGTTCGCCTGGAAGCCATGGAAGAACGCTGGCAGCGGGCACGCCTGGAAGCCTTCGTCAGCGACGAGAACGGCATCATCATTCTCTCCAGCGATCCGGCGCGGCGCCTGAAGTCGGTGATCCCGCTGAGCGACGAAACCAAGGAAAAACTGGCGCGCAGTCTTCAGTACTACTGGTTCCCGCTCAACGAACTGCAACCGCTGGCCCGGGAAACCCTGTCCGAGGGTGTGGAAAAACTCACCTTTCCGGCCAACAGTGAACTGGTGTCCGACGACGAGAACATCAGCTACCTGTCGCAGACCCGCCCCTTGAGCGATACACCGTGGAATTTCACCCTGCTGACACCTTTGCAGGACCTGCGCCGTGAAGCCATCAACCAGGGCATTCTGGTGGCTGTGGCGTTTGGCCTGGTGGCGTTCCTGCTGATCGCCTGGAACGAGCGGCGCAAGGTGATCGCCACTCGCCTCGCCGCCCGGGAAGCCCTGGAGCAAGCCAACAGTCAGCTGGAGCGTCGGATTACCGAACGCACCGGCGACCTGCGCGCCAGCAACGAACGGCTCAAGGCGCAGATCCGCGAGCGGCGTCAGGCCGAAGAGACCTTGCGTCGTGCCCAGGACGAACTGGTACAGGCTGGAAAACTCGCAGCCATCGGGCAGATGTCCACCAGCATCGCCCATGAATTGAACCAGCCGCTGGCCGCATTGCGCACGCTGTCGGGCAACACCGTTCGTTTCCTCGAACGCGGGCAGCTCGATGTGGCCAGCACCAACCTCAAGACCATCAACGAACTGATCGACCGCATGGGCCGCATCACCGCCAGCCTGCGCGCCTTCGCCCGGCGTGGCGACGACAAGGGCCAGGCGTGCCTTGGCAAGGCCGTGGATGCTGCCTTGCAGTTGCTGGATGGTCGGCTGGAGCACGCCCCGCTGCAACTACATCGTCATTTCGAAGATGTGCAGGTCAGGATCGATCAGACTCGACTGGAGCAGATCCTGGTCAATCTCATCGGCAACGCCCTCGACGCCATGCAGGCCCAGCCACAGCCGCAGTTATGGCTCGAAGGCGACGTGCAAGACGGCAAGTACCGGTTGCGCGTTCGCGACAACGGCCATGGCATCGACGCCGAAGCGCGCAAGCATCTGTTCGAGCCTTTCTTCACCACCAAACCCGGCGAACAGGGTCTCGGCCTGGGCCTGACCCTCTCCGCAAGCCTGGCCGCCGCCACCGGTGGTCACCTGGGTGTCGAGCACCCGACCAGCGGCGGCACCGCATTCGTCCTCAGTTTACCGTTGGTAAGCTCCACTCCCGCCGAGCCAGTATGAACAACGAACTTAGCGTTTTGATCGTCGAAGACGACCCCCATGTGCTGCTGGGCTGCCAACAGGCGCTGGCCCTGGAAGACATTCCGTGCATCGGCGTGGGCAGCGCCGAGGAGGCCCTGGCGCAGGTCGGCGACAACTTTGCCGGCATCGTCATCAGCGACATTCGCCTGCCGGGCATCGATGGCCTGGAGCTGTTGTCCCGACTCAAGGCCCGCGACCGCAGCCTGCCGGTGGTGCTGATTACCGGCCACGGCGACATTTCCATGGCCGTCGGCGCGATGCAGAAAGGCGCCTACGATTTCATGGAGAAGCCCTTCTCCCCCGAGCGCCTGGTGGATGTGGCCCGCCGGGCACTGGAACAACGCAGCCTGGCGCGGGAAGTCTCGTCGTTGCGCCGGCAACTGGCCGAACGCGACTCCCTTGAAGGGCGGATCATCGGCCGCTCGCCCGCCATGCAGAACCTGCGCGAACTGATCGCCAATGTCGCCGATACCTCGGCCAACGTGCTGATCGAAGGCGAAACCGGCACCGGCAAGGAACTGGTTGCGCGCTGCCTGCACGATTTCAGCCGCCGCCACACCCGCCAGTTCGTCGCGCTGAACTGCGGCGGCCTGCCGGAAAACCTGTTCGAAAGCGAGATCTTCGGCCACGAAGCCAACGCCTTCACCGGCGCCGGCAAGCGACGGATCGGCAAGATCGAACACGCCGACGGCGGTACGTTGTTCCTCGACGAAGTGGAAAGCATGCCCCTGCCCCTGCAGATCAAACTGCTGCGGGTGTTGCAGGAGCGCACCCTGGAGCGCCTGGGTTCGAACCAGAGCGTGGCCGTGGATTGCCGGGTGATTGCCGCGACCAAGTCCGATCTGGATGAATCGAGCAAGGCCGGCGAGTTCCGCAGCGACCTGTATTACCGTCTCAATGTCGTGACACTGGAACTGCCGCCCCTGCGCGAGCGCCGCGAAGACATCCTGCAACTGTTCGAATATTTTCTGCAGCAGTCGTCCCTGCGTTTCGACCGCGCTGCGCCCGAACTGGATAACCAGACCGTATCGAGCCTGATGAGCCATGACTGGCCTGGCAACGTGCGTGAACTGCGCAATGTCGCCGAGCGTTTTGCCCTGGGCCTGCCGGCATTCAAGAAGACCGGCGCGGGCGGCAACACTCAGGGGCTGGCGTTCGCCGAAGCGGTGGAAGCCTTCGAGCGCAACCTGCTCGGCGATGCCTTGCAACGCAGCGGCGGCAACCTGACCCAGGCCAGCCAGGAGCTGGGCATGGCCAAGACCACCTTGTTCGACAAAGTGAAAAAGTACGGCCTCAGCCATTAAGAGAGACCCGCGTGGACCTGATTCTCAAAGCAACCCTGGGCGCGGCGGTGGTGGTGATCCTTGCCGCCCTGGCCAAGACCCGAAACTATTACATCGCCGGCCTGGTGCCCCTGTTTCCGACCTTTGCGCTGATTGCCCATTACATCGTCGGCAAGGGCCGGTCCATCGACGACCTGAAGACCACCATCGTGTTTGGAATGTGGTCGATCATTCCGTACTTCGTCTACCTGGCCACCTTATACGTGATGGTCGACCGCATGCGTCTGGAAGCCTCCCTGGCGGTCGCGGCGGTGGCCTGGTTGATGGCCGCGACCGTGCTTGTCAGCGTCTGGGTTCGCGTCCACGCCTGACCGCCCCATCCCTGTAGGAGCGAGCACGCTCGCGATGGACGCAAGAACACCGTGGGAAGCCAGACTGCCCGCGTCATCGTTAACGTCCATCGCGAGCGTGCTCGCTCCTACAGG
>NZ_JBNNVQ010000139.1:0-12594 GCF_050280625.1 Pseudomonas sp. NPDC089569 | reverse complement strand
CGGCTCCAGTGCCGCCCGTGCCTGGTCGCTGGGCCCGAGCATCACTTGGGCGGCCTTCGATCTGGGTAGCGTCAAGGCGCGTATCCGGGGTGCCGACGCCAATGCCGAAGGTGCCCTGGCCACTTACGAACAACAGGTGTTGCTTGCGCTGGAAGAGTCGGAAAACGCCTTCAGCGATTACGGTAAACGCCAGCAGCGGCTGTTGTCGTTGATCAAGCAAAGCGAATCGAGTCGTGCGGCGGCAGACCTGGCGGCGATTCAATACAAGGAAGGTTCGGTCGATTATCTGGTGCTGCTCGACGCCGAGCGCGAGCGCTTGAATGCCGAGGATGCGCAGGCGCAAGGGGAGACCGATCAGTACCGGGGCATTGTCGCGATCTACAAAGCGCTCGGAGGAGGGTGGGACGCCGGTGGCAACAAGGTCGCAAGCAATTGATGCCGACGTGAAACCCTGCGCCATGCAGTGACGCACTGAACGGGCCGCTCGACCGATGAGGTCGAGCGCGCTCGACAGGTGACGTTGCAGAGTGAGCGGTGCATCCGTACCTGAAAGCGGATGACCACCCATCAGTTGGACCCCGCGCACGGAACGGGCCACTAGACTTCACAGGGGGGATGAAATCAACGCACCTCAATATCAGGAGATCTGTGATGAGCAGAAAATCTTGGCTGGCGTTGGTAGTGGCGGTAGGGACGATTTCAGGTTGTGCGAGCAGAACCGAAGTTGTCGATGTCCCCCTCGATGCTACCCCGCAAAACGCAATGCATATCGCAAGAGCCACCCTCAGTCCGGTGGGCAATCAAACCAGCATCTGGCTCACCGTCGGTGGCGTTCCCCATGACCTGGCCGTCTCCAGTCGCCTCGACACGGCCATCTATGCAGGTTCCTGCCAGCAGCTGGGCACACAACCGGCGTACAAGACCCATCAGGCCAACAGCGTCGACTACCCATCGCTGGCCCCGCGTACCCAGTACTGGGCCCAGGCGCCGGTGGCTCTGAGCGAACTGACCAAGGGTGACTATGCCTTGCTCGTTCGCACCAGTGCGGCGGACGGTAGCCGTCCTCTTTTCTGCGGCAACATCAGCGCTGGCTAAGGGTGTTCAGTGCAATACGTTCGAACCGTGGCCTGTGCAGTTTGTGCCAGGCCACGGTTGCGCTACTCAGGACACGGATACCGACATTCGCAGCGTCTTGATCAACAGACTGTACAAGCTGTCGACCGGCTTTGATCCGCGTGACGCGCGGCTGCGGTAAACAGCCACCTCCATCGGTTCGAGCGGGCCCAGTCCGTGTTCGGCGCCGAGAATCTCCAGATGATCCGGTGCACTGCATCGCGTCAGCACGGCGACGGCAATGCCGCTTTCGACGGCGGCTATCTGACCCGCCAGACTTGAACTGTTGTACACCACCTTGTACTGGCGCCCTTGCAGGGCCAGGGAGTTGATCGCGCATCGTCTGGCAAGGCTGCTGGCTTCGTAGGTCGCGATGGGAATCGGATCGCGTCGCCACACATCGAATTGCGGTGAACCCACCCAGACCATCGGCTCATGGAACAGCAGGGTGCCGCGTCGAGCATGGTCCCGCGACACCAGCGCCAGGTCGAGATCACCCTGCGCGACACGGGGGATCAGCGATGTCGATTGTTCGCAGTCCAGCTCGATTTCCACGCCGCCATGGCGCGGCGCAAAGCGTTTGAGCACGGGCGTCAGGTACCTGGCGGCATAGTCGTCGGGAACGCCCAGGCGAATGCGTCCGGTCAGTTCGTTTCCGGTGAAAGCCGTCTGGGCATCGGCATGCAGGTCCAGTATCCGTCGTGCATAGCCAAGCAGCACCTGGCCGTCGGGCGTCAACTGATGGTGACGGGCATCGCGCACCAGCAGTTGACGACCCACCGCGGCTTCTAGCTTTTTGAGCTGCATGCTCACGGCTGATTGGGAGCGATAGACCTCCGGTGCCGCGCTGGACAGCGAGCCGGTATCCACGACAGCCACGAAGCACTTGAGCCAGTCGATCTGCAGATCCTGAGGATTCATGAAATTCTCTGTATTCGATTAGCTAATACTATCTACAAATATTATGCGCTTTTCGGGTTTATCGACATGCGCAATAGTGTTCCTCGTGCGAAGGGAGTCCGGATGCACCCGCAATCCTTGTCTGCGCATCGGAGGTCTGCCTTGTCATCAGTTGAAGCGTCGTTGTCCGAATTGAAGTCCCATGAGGTATGGGAGGGCTTCAAGAAGCTCGTGCCCATTTCGTTTTTTGTCATCGTCTTCGGGGTGGCTTTTGGTCTGGCTGCCGTGCAGACGGGGCTCGGCGAATCGTCGATTGTCGCCATGAGCGCCTTGGTGTTTGCCGGCGCCGCACAGTTTGCAGCCCTCAAGTTGTGGGGCGAGCACGTACCTCTGGTTGCGCTGATCATCACCGTATTTGCCATCAACGCCAGGCACCTGCTGATGGGCGCGACCCTGTATCCGTGGCTGCGCGAACTGCCGCGTGCCAAGCGTTACGGCGTGATGCTGGTGGTGTCGGACGCGAACTGGGCGATGTCGATGCAGGCGTTCAGCCGCGGCGAGCCCGGCCTGGGGCTGCTATTGGGCGGGGGGATCGCACTGTGGTCGGCGTGGGCGTTGGGCAGCTGGATGGGCATCCATTTCGGCAGCGCGATTCAGGACCCGGTCAGTTGGGGGCTGGACATGGTGATGGGGTGTTTCCTGCTCGCCATGGTGGTGGGCGGGCAGAAAAACCTGCGCATGCTGGTCATCTGGATCGTCGCGGCGGGTTCCTCGCTGTTGGCGTACCGGTTCCTGCCTGAAAACAGTCATGTGGTGGTCGGGGCAGTGGCGGGCGGTATTTTGGGCGCGGTATGGATGGAGAAGAAACATGAACATTGAAACCACAGGCCACGGCACGCTGGTCATTGTGCTGGTGATGGCCATCGTCACGCTCGCCACGCGCTGGGGCGGGGTTTTCGTGATGTCGTTCGTCCCCATCAGCCATCGCGTCCAACTGTTCATCGGCGCCATGTCCGGGTCTGTCCTGGTGGCACTGCTTGCACCCTTGGCGGTCACGGGCGACATCGGCGCACGAATGGCCCTGCTGACCACGGCAAGCGTCATGCTAATGATCAAAAAGCCCCTGCCGGCGATCACGGCCGGCATCGTTGCAGCGGCGTTGTTTCGGCAGCTGTGAATTCGCTATACGAAGCAAGACCGCCTTCGTCTTGTAGGAGCGAGGCTTGCCCGCGAAGGCGGCCTTAGGTCATGAGGTCCCGGTGAAATCGCCTTCGCCGGCAAGCCTGGCTCCTACAGCGAAGGCGTTTTCAGGGACACCGCACAACGCGAGGCCGCCTTCGTCTTATAGGAGCGAGGCTTGCCCGCGAAAGCGGCCTTGCGTCATGAGGTGCCGGTGAAATCGCCTTCGCCGGCAAGCCTGGCTCCTACAGCGAAGGCATTTTCATGGGCACCGCATGACGCAAGGCCGCCTTCACCCGCAAATCGGATCACCGCGCCTGGCCGTCGGAAAGATGGATGAAGGCTTGAACAGCGCAAAAAACAGGTATTTTTACCTATCCCCAAGCCCTCCAATACTTTGCACAATTGATCGGTTTACCGGGATGCCTGGCAATTTCGGTCACTGCAAGCTATCAAGTAATTAACCGCAGGTCGGGTAGTTCTGGATAACGAGTAGCAAAAAACTTGTTGTCCGTCGCATAGTTGGCACCTCGGCGAACAAAGCTGTTGAAAAAAGCCGCTATACACTTTAAATAAAAATAGACTGGCACATTGCTAGCACTCAGTAAATTTCGCCAGCTTTTGGCTCAGGGAACGCTGATGATTTTTCGTCCATTGACCGACTCCCCGCGGCAATCGAACGACTGCGACAGGATCGCCTCTCCACATCGGGGGACTGCCGATATTGTCGGCATGGCATGCGCCAGTCACGACAATACGATCGAACAACTGCTCGAATCAGCGCGAAACGGGTCCCATACAACGGCGTGGGCGGTCTATCGCACCGGTGAACAAATGCACCTTGTCGGGCAGGGCGACCCACAGGAGCAGTGGCCATCGAGCGTTGCCAATGAAGCATTCGAAGCCTTTTGCTCGGCTCGGCGCCTGCACCGTTGGCCGACCGGCAGAGGCGAAAGCGAGCTGGGCTGGCTGCTTGCGCCCATGGACGAGGCGATGCATCCGTCGCTCGCCGAACTCGCCCGCCACCTGGGCACCGAACTGCAGACCAATACCCTGGCCCGTGCGCAGATCACCCAGCGAGTGCTGTATGAAATCACCTACCTGGCCAGTTCGACCCGTGACCGCTCGGTGTTTCTGGTGGGGGTGCATCGGCTGCTGGCCAGCCTGATCGACGCGGAAAACTTCTATCTCGCGCTGTATGACCCGCACAGCGGCAAAATCGACTACCCGTATTACGTCGACGTCATCGATGTCGATGCCCTGGAGTCGGAGAACTACGAATACCTCGATCCAACGCACCTGTCGTTGACCGGCCAGGTGCTGACCTCGGGTCAGCCGCTGCTGATTGATTCTGCCGGCATTCTCGCGGCTCAGGCCGAAGGCCGTTTCTATTGCGTGGGCGATCGTCCGGAGTTCTGGATGGGCGCACCGCTGAAAAACGCATCGGACGATGTATTCGGCATGCTCGCGATGCAGGTCTACGACGTTTCCCGCACTTACAGCGCCGAAGACCGGGCATTGTTCCTGGTGGTGGCCCGTCACGTGGCCATGGCGCTGGACCGGATTCTGCACCGGGAGGACCTGGAACAGACGGTGACACGCCGTACCCTGGAGCTGTCGGCACTCAACGACGCATTGCGGCAGGAAGTGGCCGAGCGGCAGCGCGCCGAACATCTGCAGAGCGCGCTGTTCCAGATTGCCGAACTGTCCAGCCGGCCCGGCGACATGGCCGAGTTGTTCCAGACCCTGCATGGCATCGTCGGCGATCTGCTGTTCGCGCAGAACTTCTACATTGCACTGTTCGACGATGCGACCCGTGAAGTGACCTTTCCGTACTATGTCGATGAGCGGCAGACCACCTGCCCGCCGGCACGGCGTGGGCGCCGGGGGCTGACCGAGTACGTGATCCGGCAGCGTCGACCCTGCCTGATTGACGTCGCCGAAGCGGAGCGGCTGGCCGCCGAGGGTGAAATCGAAATTGCCCACGAGTCGGTCCGCTCCTATTCCTGGCTGGGCATTCCATTGTTCGATGGCGACGTGGTACGGGGCGTGCTCGCGGTGCAAAGCTATACCTCGCAGGTGAGCTACACCTTGCGTGACCAGGAATTGCTGACGTTCGTGTCGCGGCACATCGATACCGCGTTGTCGCGACGCACGGCCGCCGAAGCGATCCATGCCGCCAACCTCAAACTGGAGGCGCGGGTGCAGAGCCGCACCCGCGAGCTCGATCACGCCAATGCCAAGTTGCAACACGAAAACTCCCACGATGCGCTGACCGGGCTGCCCAATCGCACGTTCCTGCAACAGCGCCTCAACCTGGCCTGGTCGCGGTTCGACAGCGAAGGCGGGCACCTGGCGGTCATGTTCATCGACCTGGACCGTTTCAAAATGGTCAACGACAGCCTCGGCCACCATTTCGGCGACCTGTTGTTGATGCAGGCCGCCCAACGGTTACGCGCTTGCCTGCGCGAGACCGACATGCTGGCGCGCCTGGGGGGCGACGAGTTTTCGGTGCTGGCGCCCGAAGCGCCGCTGGACGTGCTGATCGAAATCGCCGAACGGATCCTGGTGGCGTTCGACTTGCCGTTTTTAATCAATGGCCATGAAGTGTTCTCGTCCTGCAGTATCGGCATTGTCAGTGCCGACAGTCAGTTCCATAACGAGGCCGCCGATTTGCTGCGCGATGCCGATGCGGCGATGTACCGGGTCAAGAGTGCAGGACGCGACAGCTATGCGGTGTTCAACCAGGAAGTGCGCCGCGAAGTCTCCGATCAGGTCGAGCGAGAAGGGGCCTTGCGCAACGCGCTCAAGCGTACCGACGAACTGCTGCCGTACTTCCAGCCCATTGTCAGCGTCGAAAACGGCGAACTGTTGGCCCTTGAAGCGTTGGTCCGCTGGCATCAGCCGGGCGGCCGGGTGATCGCGCCGGGGGCGTTCCTACCTGACTTCGAGGGCTTGCGCCTGATCGGTCGACTGGACCTGTACATGCTCAACAGCATCGCCGCGATCCTTGCACGGCCCGAGCATGCCAATTGGCCTGCGGTGCACGTCAACTGCTCCAGCTACAGCATGGCCCGTCCGGACTTTGCCAGTGATGTGCTTGCACTGTTGGCGCGCCATGGCGTCTCGCCGTCGCGCATCTGCCTTGAGTTGACCGAAGGTGCACTGGTCGCCGAGCCGGCGATCGCCCGGCGGACCATGCAACAGCTCGCCGACAACGGCATGTCGGTGGTGCTCGATGACTTCGGCGCAGGCTTCTCGTCCCTGAGCTACGTGCATCAATACCGATTCAGCGGCTTGAAGATCGACAAGTCATTCATGTTCGAACTGACCACCAGCCCGCGCAGTCGCGCGATCGTCCGGGCGATTGTGCGGATGGCCGAATCCCTGGACCTGAGCGTGGTGGCAGAGGGTGTCGAAGATGAGGCGACACTGGACCTACTGCGCGAAATGGGAGCGGGGCAGGCCCAGGGGTACTACTTTGCCAAGCCGATGGGGTTGGAGGCGTTGCTGGCCAGTTCGCTGCTTGATCGCTAATCAAGGCGATGGGTAAGGCTGCATCCACGCAATGTACGGACCTACTCGACGGTCGGCTCGTGTTGGAGCAACTACGCACTCTTGCATCCCAGTCGCTCCCGCAAACGCGGGACCGAGAAGTCCAGGAATCTGCGACTGTACGCCGGGTTCCCACACTCCGGTACCGTCGATCGACAACACGCTACGTCGCCCCGAGTGGGCGCTGCAGGTCACCCATCCCATGGAGTCGAGCATGAAGACGATAGAGCGCTCTGCCATTCTCGCGTTTGCATCCTTGGGTTTGATCTGGGGCAGCAATTTCATTTTCATGAAGTGGGCGGCAGCGCTGATCAGTCCGATTCAGATCGTGTTCCTGCGAGTGCTGTTCGGGTTCTTCCCGATCCTCGCGCTCGCACTCTATCGCGGCGTTCTGCGCAAGCAACACCTGCGTCACTGGCCGCATTTCCTGGTCATGTCGGTATTGGCGACGGCCTTGTATTACTACGCCTTCGCAAAGGGCACCGCGCTGCTCCCGTCCAGTGTCGCCGGCATGCTCAGCGGCGCCATTCCGCTTTTTACATTTGTGCTGACGACACTGTTTCTGAAGCAAGAGTCGATCAATGCCAGAAAAATCGTCGGCGTGGTACTGGGGTTCCTGGGGGTACTGCTGATCGCACGCCCTTGGAGCACCGGTGCAGGTGGGCTCGATTTGTGGGGTGTGGGCTATATGATCCTGGGGTCGCTCAGCCTCGGAAGCTCGTTCGTCTATGCTCGGCGCTTCATGTCCAATCTGGATATCACACCCCTCGCGTTGTCCACTTATCAGGTCGGATTGGCGCTCTTCATTCTCGCGGTGATGACACCCTTTTCGGGCTTGGGCAACATCGGTCAAAGTGGTGTCGCCCTGGCCGGGCTCGTCCTGGGCCTTGGCCTGACCGGCACCGGGGTCGCTTACGTCCTCTACTACTTTATCGTTCAGCGAATGGGAGCAGTACAAGCTTCGACAGTGACGTACCTGCCGCCAGTGGTGGCGCTGCTGATCGGGCTACTTGTAGGAGAGGCGCTGCGGGTGATGGATCTGATTGCCATGAGTGCAATTCTCGTTGGTGTGTATGTGATCCAGACGTCCACTGCGCAACGCGAGTAAACCTTGCTCGTGGCTCTGCACGCTCAATTGCTCCTAACATTTCCAGACCTCTTCGAAGGTCTCCTTTGGGCCGACTTTTGCCCATCGAGAACGTGTGCTTTCGGCCAGAAGCGGACATCGGCAAGCGACCGCACATCGGCCAGAAGGCGGCCGTGGACAGACGAGGGGAGAATGGGTGGCGTCGCCCCAGCTAAAGCCTGCCGCCATACTGTCTGCAAAGGGTTGCGTGTCCGGTGCGAGTCAGGCTCTTGTCGTTTCACGGAGTTGCAGATTCGACAGTAGGTACTAAAACGCACAGAGGCGAAGCGTGAGAACAGGCTACAATCTGCTGCATAGGCTATCGGCCCCGCGTTGGTGTCTGGCGCCGGGGAACGTAAATTTTCTTGCGCTCTTTGTCAGCGGCATCGATAAATAAAGAGGACATCAGGCGTGCACCGATGTCGAATGAATAGCTCAACCAGCGCAAAGGAGGTCAACGTGGCGAAGAATTTCTTGGACTTGAATACGAGCCCAGATCTGTTGCTTGCGCTCAAAGGGGCTGCGCAACATAAGCAGACGGCCGAAGAGATATTGGAACAGCGTGTATCGTTCGTTTATGGGTCTGTTGGCTCGAAGAACGGAATAACCCGCGAACAGGTTCGCAAGCTGATCTTTGAGCAGGAAGGAGTCGAAGGGGCGAAACGTTGATCCTCTTCGAGCTATGTGGTAACACCGAGCAAAATCCAGTCTACCAAGAACTGGAAGTCTCCAATGGCAATCGGCAGTACGACTTTTTGCGGTCTATAGTGGGTGCAGCATTGGCTGTGGACCGAGCGTTTCTGTCGAACCACATCATCAAGGCATTGAATTTTCATGCCATTACTTGTCTGCATACAAATGCAGGCGAGTACCGTCCTTGCCAAGTCGTCGTAGGCAACCATATGCCTCCTGAGCACTACCGTGTCGAGGCGCTCATGGACGATTTTGTGAACATAGTGAATAGGAGCTGGGAGCAAACCGACCCAGTGACGCTAACGGCATACGTGCTTTGGCGGTTAAACCACATTCACCCATTTATCAATGGCAACGGTCGAACAGCTAGGGCTGCCTGCTATTTCGTGTTGTGTGTGAAGTCCGGTAGCTGGCTACCAGGGACTACGATCCTTCCTGAGCTAATTTGTCGCAACCGGGATGAGTATGTCGATGCACTACAGCGAGTAGATGCGTCCCTACCTACAGGAAAGCTGGATCTAAGCCCACTGCATGATCTGTTAGTCCGGCTAATCACCGAGCAACTCAGTACTCAACAGCCCCCTGCAGATAAACCTCAGGATTAACCTCCGTAACACCTTGGTCGTTTCGCACGAGAAATACTCTGAAGGTATAGTCATGCCAGTCTGCTCGGAAAATTCTTTTCATGATGCTGAGCATGCAAAGTGTATGCCTACGGCACTACGCTAGCAGTATGTGGACACCCTGATTCACCAAAAAATGGACGTAACTAGGTAATGATGCAGAAGAATCCTACTTTTCGCGGAGCAGAACCAACTTGGGCGAATGCTTGTGTTGGTAATAACGGCCAGCCTGGCTATATAGACTACTCGCTAGGATTTTCTAAGGCTGCAAATATCCTGATAGATCAAGTCTTAAAAGATCATAGCATTCACCTCAGTGTAGATGAATTTGTTTATCCCGTTTGTTTTAATATGCGCCACTCTGTTGAGTTGCGGTTAAAAGGGGCAATTGAGGAAGTAGTCGAAATAGCAAAAATAAAAAACATAAACTTGCAATTTAACGCATCTGGCTCGCACGACATCTATTTGATATGGAATTATTTCAAAGTGCACTCCGAGTCAATCGACGAAAGATATAAGGAGATCAATAAAAAAATCGAACCAATTATTTTGGATATTGCACAAATAGATCCAACTGGGCAGACCTTTCGCTACCCAGTCAGCACCACATCACAAAAGCACTTAACTGATGTTTCATTGATAAATTTTCGCATATTGAAGCTGCAGTTTAATGAGTTAGAAAAAAATCTAGACGATTTGCATAAGCTAAATAACTGGCTCAACATCGAATATAAACAAGGAACGTTCACATCGAAACTAAACCGATCACAAATATTCAAAATTGCAAAACAACTTCCTCGCATGGAAAAATGGCGAGAACCTGAATTTACAGAAATTAAGAGACGATTGCAGCTGCAATATTCTTTAAGTGGTAAGGATTTCTCTAGAGTGGTAGATGTTATAAAGTGCCACTATAACCTCGCTCCGCTGGTAGGCGATCCGCTACCAATAAAGGGGCTTAATGAAGCTCAATTATTGAACTTTATTGATGAGTGGATAAGCGAAAATCCTAATGTAAAAAAGGCATACAACTACGGCGACTATGCAGAGATAGAAGTAGAAAATTCTGACCTTCTTGCCAGAATCTTAACCAGAAGAGAGGGGCGAAGCCGTGTGTGGGATGTTTTGATAGACGATATTTCAGCAAGTTATGTTGCAGGAATTGAGTCATTATTTTATTTTGCCAGAGATAAAGAATTTGTTGAGTATTACAACACTATCTATGAAATTCACACGAGAGAAGCAAATATTCAAATAAAACGTAATGCGGACTTGAAAGATGAACTGATGCATATATTCAATAAGCAGAATGCGGCAGATAACATCTTGATGTCCCTGTTCGCTTTGGGCCATGTCAAATTGGCAGAGGCTATCATTGCCAAATATGATCTAGAACATTCGTTTCGCTGGCTCAAAGACGCACGATCAGGACGTCTATTTTTATATCCGGATTATGCGCAGTATTAGAGCGCAAGAACAAACATGGGTGGAGCCAAATTCACGTGGCGTGCTTCAGCAGTGAAAATGATTCACCTCTAGTTCTATAGACGTCGTTGAAAGACTGCTTTTGATCGGCTGCAGTCCTTCGCGACATGCCGCTTTTGTCTAAAAGATGCCAATTGCAATCCCCAAAAACTATTAATGCTTCAATAAGCATTTGCTATAGGTTAATCTTAAAGCATTTTAACGAACTGCTATTTAAGGTGATCGGCATGGTCTCTATTGAGAAATATCACGGAATGAAATGGGTCTCATCTTCTTCGGAAGCTTTAGAATTTGATGGGGTTATTTCGCCACAGCAATATTTAGATTTTGCCAAGCGCGATATCAACGAGATGGATGGGCTTCGCAGCTTAGCAAATGCTGTTTCAAATGCTAAACGATCTTTGCATTTACAATCCGAACTACTATCTGATGCTCTTGGTATTAAATCAATAATGCCTAAGGGGTAGATATCCTTTCCTAAAAGAATTGGTTTTCTTAGAGATTGCGGAATTGTTGGTGGGGTAATATTAAATAAGCTTAATGGTATTAGAAATACTGTGGAGCATGACTACGTAGTCCCTGAGGCGTCTGTAGTACAAGACTTTATTGACGTGGTCGATTTGTTTTTTGCAGCATCGGAAAGGTTAATTAGAAACTTTCCATCCATGGCAGATATAACATATGAACACTGCTTGGATAACGCCCCTAGGGTAGACGTTTTGCTATTTCCTCCAGGTGAAGGGCAAATATATTTGTACTCTCACCAAACTGACAAAGCGATAAGGGAGGAGCTTCGAAGCATGGATGTTGATGAGTGGCAGAAAAAACATTCAATCAATATTACACCGCAGCATCAGGAGTATTATGGTTGGGTAAGGTGGCTGGTTAACGCGCACATTTGATTAAGCATCATTAGAATGTCTTCTTGTATTGGTGCGTGCCAAAAGTTATTTTTGGCATTCTCCATCTATTGATAAGCAAAGCGCGACAAAAAACATCCCCCTCATTAGAGGGGGGTAAACATGGTGCTCAGCTCAAGTTAACATCCTTTTATAAAGTCGCTCAATAGTCATCAGCTAGCATTGATGTTTTGGGAGGCGTCCACGTTTGGCTCGGCGGCCGAGTAGGTTATTGGTTTTTTTAGCTGTTTCTCAATTGATTTCAAAGTAATATTCAAGGTTTTCAATTCTTTTACAAGATTGGGGCCATAGCCGTGCTCGGTCGAGTCAGAAGTCTGGAATATTCTTATATCAAGAGTTGAGCTCGATTGAAGTCTTTTTGAAAATAGTCCATTGGAACGTGTTCTATAGCAAAAAGTATCGATGCAAATTGGCTCATCCCCTAAGTATTTATATATTCCACCATATTGCCCCCATGAGATTGAAAGACGCTGTCCTGGCGCTAAAAAAGGAATACCGTTAGCGATTGGTCCGGATTGCATTTGGTCGGGCATTTTTTCTGGGACAGGTATGGAAAAAGCATTTTGTGGTAAGGGGCGGCTGGGTTTAAAAAAAACACCGTGGGCTGCACCTCTGCCGATATTTTCAATAATGAGGTTTACTATAGATTGCCTTTGAAGATCCGGCTGTGCATATACAATCACTGCCGGATCCGTTGCGGAGCGGAAAACAGCGTATGTGACAATTGCAGTGGCCACAGCAATCACAGCCATAAATATTGAGATCCAGCTTGCAAGATCCATAAGCGTTTCCTCCATAGTAAATGCCCTATCACGAAGCGTGATGCCATTTTCAGCATGATCATACGTGCAGAAGGAATTCCGCTCGATATTTATTCACGATCTTGACCTGACTTGCTACAACATTGAGAAAATATCTAAACAACCGCAATTGCCGTTAGCGGACGTCACGAACGGCGACCGTTGGACGTCAGCGGTCGCTTGCCGATAGCCGCTTTTGG
>NZ_JBNNVQ010000138.1:0-13163 GCF_050280625.1 Pseudomonas sp. NPDC089569 | reverse complement strand
AACGGCCTGAACACCGTCAGCCGCGGCAAGCTGTTCGTCGAACATGAAGGCCGCCAGATCGACATCGCTTCCTGCACCCCCGCCGAGCTGAAAATCGGCGAAGGCGTTTTCACGGGCGCTTTCGCCGGCAAGCCTGGCTCCTACAACAGATGGTGGTGTTCTTGCGGGTGTCTTCGCCGGCAAGCCTGGCTCCTACGAAATGCAGCTCGGCTCCTGCGACGGTCAAAAATTGCGTTTGCGCCTGTCAGTCGTTCTGGTATTTGATTGAGCCTTTCCCACCGGTAAAAGGATTTCCTCATGAGCTATCGCACGCTGGGTCAATCGGGTCTGCAGGTGTCCACCCTGACGCTGGGTACCATGATGTTCGGCGAACAGACCAGCACCGAAGATTCCTTGCGGATCATCGACAAGGCCTGGGACCAGGGCATCAATTTCATCGACACCGCCGACGTCTATACCAATGGGCGCTCGGAGGAAATCGTCGGTGAAGCCATCGCCCGTCACCGCCATGAATGGGTGCTGGCGACCAAGGTCGGGTTCGGCCCCGTGGACGGCGTGCCGAACCGCTGCGGTCTGAGCCGCAAGCATATTTTCAACGGAATCGAGGCGAGCCTGACGCGCCTGGGCACCGACTATCTCGACATCTTCTACCTGCACCGCGAAGACCACAACACGCCACTGGAAGTCACGGTGTCGGCCATCGGCGACCTGATCCGCCAAGGCAAGATCCGTTACTGGGGCTTGTCCAATTACCGGGGCTGGCGCATCGCGGAGGTGATTCGCATCGCCGACAAGCTGGGCATCGATCGCCCGGTGATCAGCCAGCCGCTGTACAACATCGTCAACCGCCAGGCCGAAACCGAGCAGATCACCGCTGCGCACAACTATGGCCTCGGTGTGGTGCCTTACAGCCCCCTGGCGCGCGGCGTGCTCAGTGGTAAGTACGCGCCGGATGCCAAGCCGGACGCCGACAGCCGGGCCGGGCGTCAGGACAAACGCATCCTGGAAACCGAATGGCGCGTGGAATCCCTCAATATTGCCCAACAGATTCAGCAATACACCCGGGAGCGCGGCGTCGGCATCGTCGAGTTCGCCATTGCCTGGGTGCTGAACAACGCCGCCGTGACCTCGGCCATCGTCGGCCCGCGCACCGAGGCGCAATGGGATGCCTACACCAAGGCGCAAGCGGTGAAGATCACGGCAGAGGATGAAGCCTTTGTCGATTCGCTGGTGACGCCGGGGCATGCCTCGACACCGGGATTCAATGATGTGAGCCATTTTGTGCCGGGGCGTCATCCGCGAACCAACTGACCACCTTGGCCCCCTGTGGGAGCGAGCCTGCTCGCGATGGACGCCAACGATAACGCATGCGTTCAGGATGAACGCGGTGTTTTGGCGTTCATCGCGAGCAAGCTACGCTCCTACAGAAAGCAGGCTGATCGAACGGTCAGCATTCACAGGCAAAACCACGTATCCTCCGCAGCCGTTTTACGTTCAACCTCGCGAGGACAGCTTGTCAAAAGGTATCGCTCTATCGGTTTCGGCCTCGGTGCTGTTTGCCGTCATGTATTACTACACCTCACTGCTCAAACCGCTGAGCGGCGTGGAGATTTTCGGCTGGCGCATGCTGCTGACGGTGCCGTGCATGACCCTGTTCATGCTGGTGTCCGGAGAATGGCGGCGTGCGCTTGACCTGCTGCGCCGGATCGGCAGGCAACCGAAACTGGTCGGTGGCCTGATCCTCTCGTCAGCCTTGCTGGGCGTGCAGCTCTGGCTGTTCATGTGGGCACCGCTCAACGGCTACAGCCTCGATGTTTCCCTGGGCTATTTCCTGTTGCCGCTGGCCATGGTGCTGACCGGGCGCATTGCCTACGGTGAGCGCCTGTCGTACCTGCAAAAGGTCGCGGTGTTCTTTGCAAGCCTGGGCGTGCTCAACGAGTTGTATCAGGTGGGTGGATTTTCCTGGGCGACGCTGGTGGTTGTCGTGGGGTATCCGCTGTATTTCGTGGTGCGCAAATGGTTGAAGACCGACCACCTGGGCGGACTCTGGCTGGACATGACCTTGATGCTGCCCGTGGCGTACTGCTTTGTGCGCGGCGGCGAACAAGGCTTTGGCGTGTTCGCTCAGCACCCGGCATTGTCCTGGCTGATTCCGTTGCTGGGCCTGATCAGCGCATCGGCGCTGGTGGTCTACATCATTGCCAGCCGCTTGCTGCCGTTCAGCCTGTTCGGTTTGTTGAGTTATGTGGAGCCGGTGCTGCTGCTCGGCGTTGCGCTGTTGCTGGGCGAGAGCATCAAGGCCGGCGAGTGGCTGACCTATATCCCGATCTGGATGGCGGTGCTGGTGTTGATCTTCGAGGGGTTCAAGCATCTGGTCCGACAGCGCAGACCTTGATCACACGCAAACGCAACTGTAGGAGCGAGCAGGCTCGCGATGGAGGTCCAAACACCGCTGGGTGTCAGGCTGCCAGCGTTATCGTTGGCGTCCATCGCGAGCGTGCTCGCTCCTACAGGTTATCGAGCCGACAGGTTAGTCGGTGGACAGCACGCCACGACGAACCTGGTCACGTTCGATGGATTCGAACAGCGCCTTGAAGTTGCCCTCGCCGAAGCCATCGTCACCCTTGCGCTGGATGAATTCGAAGAATACCGGCCCCATCAGGGTTTCCGAGAAGATCTGCAACAGCAGGCGCTTGTCGCCCTCTTGCGAGGAACCGTCCAGCAGAATGCCCCGCGCCTGCAACTCGCCCACCGGCTCGCCGTGGTTCGGCAAGCGGCCTTCGAGCATTTCGTAGTAGGTGTCCGGCGGTGCGGTCATGAAGCGCATGCCGATGCTTTTCAAGTGGTCCCAGGTCTTGACCAGGTCATCGGACAGGAAGGCCACGTGCTGGATGCCTTCGCCATTGAACTGCATCAGGAACTCTTCGATCTGCCCGGCGCCCTTGGACGACTCTTCGTTCAGCGGAATGCGGATCATGCCATCCGGCGCGGTCATGGCCTTGGAGGTCAGGCCGGTGTATTCACCCTTGATGTCGAAGTAACGAATTTCGCGGAAGTTGAACAGCTTCTCGTAGAAGTTCGCCCAGTAGGCCATGCGACCGCGGTACACGTTGTGGGTCAGGTGGTCGATGATCTTGAGGCCCGCACCCACCGGGTGGCGATCGACGCCTTCGAGGTACACGAAGTCGATGTCGTAGATCGAGCTGCCCTCACCGAAACGGTCGATCAGGTACAGCGGCGCGCCGCCGATGCCCTTGATCGCCGGCAGGTGCAGCTCCATCGGGCCGGTCTCGATATGGATCGGCTGCGCGCCAAGTTCCAGGGCGCGTTTGTAGGCTTTTTGCGAATCCTTGACGCGAAACGCCATGCCGCACACCGAAGGACCGTGCTCGGCGGCGAAGTACGACGCGATGCTGTGGGGTTCGTTGTTGAGGATCAGGTTGATGGAGCCCTGGCGATACAGGTGCACATCCTTGGAACGGTGGGTCGCGACCTTGGTAAAGCCCATGATCTGGAAGATCGGCTCAAGGGTGTTAGGGGTCGGCGATGCGAACTCGATGAACTCGAAGCCCATCAGGCCCATTGGGTTTTCGTATAGATCTGCCATGGTTGGCGCCTCATCATGCTGTGTCATTTAACGGAACGTTAGTCACTGGCGATGCTGAGACCGGTGGGTGGCGCGCAGGAGATGCCCCGCACGCTGCGGGCGAGGAAATCACCGTAGATCAATTGAAACCCGAAATTCTTCATTGTCGACCCAAGGTGCTTGCGAGCGGAAATGCGTTGCCACAAGACGTTATTCTTATATGCGTAAACCGATTCTACACAGCGTAAATCAATTTGTCCGCCTTCTGTATAAAATCCCCTTTTTTGCGCCAGACGCAAGGGGTTTATTGCACAGGAAAATCCCCGCCAGAATCAGCGATCCACCCAGGTACATCGCCGGCGTCAATGGCTCGCCCAGCAGCAGCGCACCGAGGATGACAGCCGTCAGCGGATTCAGGGCGATAAAGACACCGGAGCGGGTCGCGCCGATTGTACGGATGCCGTCGTAGTAGCCGATGTAGGCCAATGCCGAACCCAGCACGCCCAGGTACAGCAGGCTCAGCCATTGTCGCGCACCGAGGCTGGCCAGTGCGGCCATTGTCACTTCACCGCTGATCGCACTGGCCGCCCAGAGCATCAGGGTGCCCAGCAGAATCGACCAGGTCACCGTTTGCACGGGCCCCAGGCTCTGGTTGAGGTCTTTGGCGCCCAGCGAATAGATGCCCCAGCCCAGCACGCAGCCGAGAATCAACAGATCACCGGCCCAGGCGTCGGCAGTGCCCGCCAGCAGTTGCGGGTTTCGACTGACGATCACCAGGCTCGCCCCGATGATGCAAACCGCGATGCCGACGATTTTCGCCCGGCTCAGGTGCTCCTTGAACAGCAGCCATGAGGCCAGGCCGATCACCGCCGGGTTCAACGCAACGATCAAGGACGCTCGCGATGCATTGATAAATCGCAAGCCATAAAAGAAGCAGAGGTTGTAGAAGAAGATCCCGAAAAAACCCAACAGCGCCAGACGCAGCCACTGCCTTGGGGTGGGTCGTGCCAGCGGCACGCGGGCCAGCAGCAAGTACAACAGCAACGCGGTGCTGGCCAACAGGAATCGCAGGCTGGCGGCCAGCAACGGGCTGAGGCTGTCGGCCAGCATCCGCCCGGCGACAAAGGTGCCGCCCCAAATCATCGTGACGCTCGCCAGCTTCAGGTAAACCGGGATAGCACAGGGTCGAGTGAGGTTCTGTTCGCAGGTCATCATGGAGGGCACAAGGGAAAGTGAGTCGGGTGGCGTATCATTCAGCTAATACAACTTCATCGTAAAATGAGTAATTACTCATGACACTTACCCAACTGGAAGTCTTCTCCACCGTCGCCGAGTTGCGCAGCTTCACGGCGGCGGCCAATCGCCTGGGGATTAGCCAGTCAGCCGTCTCCCATGCGTTGAAATCGCTGGAGCAGGAATTGGGCGTCGAATTGCTGCACCGCCATCAATCGCAGGTGGAACCGAGCGACATCGGCCGCCAAATCCTGTTGCGCGCGCGGGCCATGTTGGGCCTGGCCGACACCTTGCGCCAGGAGGCGGCCGACGCCCGCGGCATGAAACGCGGGACCTTGCGCATCGGCTCGTTCGGCCCCACCTCTTCGATCAAATTGTTGCCATTGATCCTGCGGCACTACCACGCCGCTCATCCCGGCATTGAGGTTCATGTGGTCGAAGGTCCGGACCGGCAGGTGATCCAGTGGCTGGAGGAGCGACGCATCGATATCGGTTTTGTGGTCTTGCCTGACGAGCGTTTCGACACCGTGGCGCTGATGGAGGATCGGATGGTCGCGCTGTTGCCCGCCGATCACCCCCTGGCAAACCGCGACAGCGTCAGCCTCAAGGATTTGTGCCACGACCCTTTCGTGCTGACCGAAGCCGGCTCGTCGGAGCTGGTTTCACGCCTTTTCAACGCCGCACGCCTGACACCCGACATCCGTTTTCGTTGTTCGCAGTTAATGAGCACCCTGGACACGGTTGGCCGCGGTGAAGCATTGACTGTCGTTGCCGAAGGCTCGCTACCTGACCTCAGTGACCCGCGTTACGTGAAAAAGCCGTTAGCGCCAGCGGTTGTGAGACACGTTGGCCTGGCGGTGCTCGATCAGCGCCAGTCATCGCCAGCGGCGCTGGCATTTATCACGCTCGCACAGCGATTGAACCATCGATGAACCCCACAAGTACCGCAGGCCAACTATCATGGATCCAAACCGGACTCTTGTTGCGGGGTATCGCCCCCGCCAGCCGTTGAGAGCCTTTGTACATCGTGAAAGGTTCCGCGAATGCCACTGACCGACAAATCCCGCAAGCGCAGCATCAGGACCGCTGTGACCTTAGCCAGTGCATTGCTCCCGGTGTTGCTGGGGTCGGTCATTCTTTACCTGCAGGCTGAACGTACATTGCAGCAAAGCGCTCGACTGACCGCTGAGGAGGCCCTGAAGCAGTTCGATCTGATGCTGGACAATACGTCCCAGGCAGCACGGGAATTACTGCCACTGGCCGGCAAGAGTTGTACCGATGTCGAATTGGCCTTGCGTGAGCAAGTCACCCGGCGCCCTTTCGTGCGTTCAACCAATCTGTTGTGGGACAACGCCATTTATTGCAGTTCACTGTTTGGCAACTATCACGAAAAACTGACCCACACGGACTTTGTCGATAACCGCCTGCTGCTGATCAAGGGCAACCCGATCACACCTGATACGGCCTTGCTGATCTATCGGCTCAATGTTGGCGAAGGCGGCGCCATGAGTACGCTCGATGGTTACCACCTGAGTAACGTGTTGCGCATGATCGGGCACCACACGTTGCTGATCCTGCAAGTCGGCCCCAACTGGTTGTCCGCCGACGGTCAGTTCCACGAGGGCGCCGCGCAGGACTTCCCGGTCGCCAATTCCCGGCTTGAATCTTCGCACTATCCGTTTGGCGTGAAGGCCGGGTTTCCCGCCGGCGAAACCTGGCGCTACATGAGCAGTGAGTACCCGCCTCTGTTCAGTCTTTTGATTTTTTTCGGCGCGGCGTCCGGTGTGATCGGGCATTTTCTGCAAAAACGCACGTCGTCTCCCACTCACGAAATGAAGCGGGCGCTGGAGGCAATGGAGTTCGTTCCATACTTCCAGGCGGTCGTGCATGGCGACAGTAAAAAACTCTCGGGGGTCGAGGTTCTGATGCGCTGGAACCACCCCAAGGAAGGCCTTGTTCGCCCCGACCTGTTCATCCCTTTCGCCGAGCATACCGGGTTGATCGTGCCGATGACCCGCTCGTTGATGCAGCAGACCGCCGCATTGCTCGGGCCGCTGTCGTCGTCATTCCAGGCCCCCTTTCACATCGGTATCAACATCACGGCCAATCACTGCCAGAACTTTGATCTGGTTCAGGATTGCCGCGCATTCCTCGAAGCTTTCGCTCCCGGTTCCATCTACCTGGTGCTGGAGTTGACGGAGCGCGAGCTGATCGAGCCTACGGCGCTCACTCACCAACTGTTCGAGCAATTGCACGACTTGGGCGTGAAGATCGCCATCGATGATTTCGGCACCGGTCACTCCAGCCTCGGCTACCTGCGTCAGTTCAATGTCGATTTCCTGAAAATCGACCAGAGCTTTGTTGCCATGATCGGTATCGATACACTTTCCAGCCATATTCTGGAAAGCATCATCGAACTTGCCGCCAAGCTCGAACTGGCCCTGGTTGCCGAGGGCGTGGAAACCCAGGCGCAAAGTGACTACTTGAGCGAGCACAACGTTAACTTCCTGCAAGGCTATCTGTACGGCCGGCCGATACCTGGCACCGAGTTCATTAATGCATTAAGTGACCATTAACTAACGAAATTAAGCGACAAGCCTGCGATAGAACCGACCAATTTGATTCAAAAGGCTACTCTTGTTACATGAAAGAAAAGACATGATTTACTCCTGATCAATTAACTACTACAATTTTTGATGCCTGCGGTAATTTGGCAGGTGAGCCATTTATCACCGAGTCGCTTCAAGGCCCTTGCTTATAGCTTTGTTTGCGGTTGGTATCAGCCACACACACTATTGGAGTAAAGATATTGTCCAGACTCGCTGAATTTCGTGCAGCTGAAAAAGCCCTTCAAGAGCAGCTCAAGCAGCTTGAGTCCCTGAAGAACGATGCCGGGCTCAAGAAGGAAATCGAATTCGAAGAGAAGCTCCAGGGGCTGATGAAAACCTACGGCAAGAGCCTGCGCGACATTATCGCCATTCTCGACCCGAACCCGGCGAAATCCGGCCTGCAACAGGCCGCAGCGCCGAAAACCCGCCGCGCTCGCGTGGTCAAGGTTTATCAGAACCCGCATACCGGCGAGCTGATTGAAACCAAGGGCGGCAACCATCGCGGCCTGAAAGCCTGGAAAGAACAATACGGTGCCGCCACCGTCGATTCCTGGTTGCGTGGCTAAGCCATCGCGCAAAAAAAAGCCCTGCCATTGCAGGGCTTTTTTTCGTGAGTACCATCTAGTTGCAACCAGACAGAGCAATCAAGTCACTCTTTTGCCAACAACTTTGTGCTTAATCCCTTTGGGTATCTAATTTTTCAGCTCAGACGCAAAGCCTGCAGCCACTAAAGTCTTCGATTAAAGTTTCAAGGCGTTACGCACCGCCGCTATTTCATCCTGACTGGCCTTATAAGCCTCAGCCTGCCCTGCATAGGAAAGAACGTAGGCTTTATCGGCATCCACGGCAGCCACCAATGTTTGAGAAAGCACGTGACGACCGTTTTGCGTGATGGTGCAGGTTGTTTCCAGCGCTGACAGCCGACTCAAGGTCGTGGGATGAATTCGGTTGCAGACACTTTGATAACCGCCCTGAAAAAAGTCTTTCTGCACCGACTTGCGCATCTCCAGCAAAACGCCTTCGAGGTTCACCTGATGCCCGCTTTCGACTTGCGTCCTGGTCAACTCCATGACCATCACCGGCATACCGCTCTGATCGTTTTTCACGGCGCGCTGGCGAGAAACGCTGGATGGCGCATTTTGCTGCGCGATTTCTTCGACCTGCCAGCCGGCGGGCCAGGTCATGGCCGCCTCTTCAGCGCGAACGCCAGTCACTGCGCCCAATACGCCCATCAGGATGAACAAGGTTCCAGCCAATCGAATCATTGCAATGAACACTCAGGGATTTAACCTGCGAAGTCTGAGCCTCGACCGGCCGCCAGGCAATAGCCGACGCTTTGGGTTTGGTGATGGCCGAACCCTTGCGTATCATTGACGTCATTCGTCAGCCCCACTTATTTTCCGGAGGGCCCATGAGCCTGCACGAACTCAATACCTTTCCCGGCGTCACCGCACAGCCTGACACCGCCACCCAGAAGTTTGTCTTCAACCACACCATGCTGCGGGTCAAGGACATCACCAAATCCCTGGATTTCTATACGCGCATCCTCGGCTTCACGCTGGTGGAAAAACGTGATTTCCCCGAGGCCGAGTTCAGCCTGTACTTCCTCGCGCTGGTGGACAAGGACCAGATCCCGTCCGATGCCGCCGCACGCACGCAGTGGATGAAATCGATTCCGGGCATTCTCGAACTGACTCACAACCATGGCACCGAGAACGATCCGGACTTCGCCTACCACAATGGCAACACCGACCCACGCGGTTTTGGTCACATCTGCATTTCGGTACCGGACATCGTCGCCGCCTGCGAGCGCTTCGAGGCACTGGGCTGCGACTTCCAGAAACGCCTGACCGACGGCCGCATGAAAAGCCTGGCGTTCATCAAGGACCCGGACGCCTATTGGGTTGAAATCATTCAACCGGCCCCGCTCTAAACCTCACCGCAAATCCACTGTAGGAGCGAGCACGCTCGCGATGGTTTCAAGAGCGCCGCGGGGCATCAGACACCCAGCGTTATCGTTGACGACCATCGCGAGCGTGCTCGCTCCTACAGAGAAACCTGCAAGGAATAAAAAAACCCGTGATCGCTCACGGGTTTTTTGTGTTTGCGGTGTGGTGTTTTATGCCGGGGCCGAAGTCCGGATCAAATGGTCGAACGCACCGAGCGAAGCCTTGGCACCCTCACCCACGGCGATCACGATCTGCTTGTACGGCACGGTGGTCACGTCACCGGCGGCGAAGATGCCTGGCGCCGAAGTTTCGCCACGGGCGTCGACGATGATCTCCCCGCGAGGCGACAGCTCGATAGTGCCCTTGAGCCAATCGGTGTTGGGCAACAAACCGATTTGCACGAAGATCCCTTCCAGTTCGACGCTGCGCAATTCATCCGTCTGACGATCCTTGTAGCGCAGACCATTGACCTTCTGGCCATCGCCGGTCACTTCAGTGGTTTGCGCCTGGGTGATCACGGTGACGTTCGGCAGGCTGTGCAGTTTGCGCTGCAGGACCGCGTCGGCGCGCAGCTGTACGTCGAATTCCAGCAGCGTGACATGGGCCACGATACCGGCCAGGTCGATGGCCGCCTCGACACCGGAGTTACCGCCACCAATCACCGCCACGCGCTTGCCCTTGAACAGCGGACCATCGCAGTGAGGGCAGTACGCCACGCCCTTGTTACGGTACTGCTGTTCACCCGGCACGTTCATTTCGCGCCACCGGGCACCGGTGGCCAGGATTACAGTCCTGGCCTTGAGCCTGGCACCACTGGCAAAGTGCACTTCGTGCAACCCGCCCTCCTTGGCCGGCACCAGCTTGTCGGCACGTTGCAGGTTCATGATGTCGACGTCGTATTGCTTGACGTGCTCCTCCAGCGCCACGGCCAGTTTCGGCCCTTCGGTTTCCTGCACCGAAATGAAGTTTTCGATAGCCATGGTGTCCAGCACCTGCCCGCCGAAACGCTCGGCAGCGACACCGGTGCGAATGCCTTTGCGGGCGGCGTAGATGGCCGCCGATGCACCGGCCGGGCCACCGCCGACCACCAACACATCAAAGGCTTCTTTGGCACTGAGCTTCTCGGCCTGACGTTCGATGCCGCTGGTATCGATTTTCGCGAGAATTTCTTCCAGACCCATGCGGCCCTGACCGAAGTTCACGCCATTGAGGTAGATGCTGGGCACCGCCATGATCTGGCGCTCGTCGACTTCCGCCTGGAACAGCGCGCCGTCGATGGCAACGTGGCGGATGTTCGGGTTCAGTACCGCCATCAGGTTCAGCGCCTGGACAACGTCCGGGCAGTTCTGGCAGGACAGCGAGAAGTAAGTCTCGAAGTTGAACTCACCCTTGAGCGAGCGGATTTGCTCGATGACTTCGACACTGGCCTTCGAAGGATGGCCACCGACCTGCAGCAAGGCCAGCACCAGGGACGTGAATTCGTGACCCATCGGGATGCCGGCGAAACGCAGGCTGATATCGGCACCCGGGCGATTGATCGAGAACGATGGCTTGCGTGCATCGTCACCGTTATCGAGCAAGGTAATTTGGCTGGAAAGACTGGCAACGTCCTTCAACAGTTCAAGCATTTCACTGGATTTCGCACCGTCGTCGAGGGAAGCAACGATCTCGATCGGTTGGGTGACCCGTTCCAGGTACGATTTCAACTGGGCTTTAAGATTGGCGTCCAACATACGGGGCGATTTCCTTTATCAAATTCTTTGCATAAAAAAACGCCCGAGCGAATCTCGCCCGGGCGTTTTTAGTGGGCGGTGCAGCTTACTGGGTAGGTGCGCAGCAGCGCCCTTTGTTGCGTGTCACGGACTTAGATCTTGCCGACCAGGTCCAGGGACGGAGCCAGAGTGGCCTCGCCTTCTTTCCACTTGGCCGGGCAAACCTGACCAGGGTGAGCGGCAACGTACTGGGCAGCCTTGATCTTGCGCAGCAGCTCGGAGGCGTCACGACCTACACCGCCGTCGTTCAGCTCGACGATTTTGATCTGGCCTTCGGGGTTGATCACGAAGGTGCCGCGATCAGCCAGACCGGCTTCTTCGATCAGTACGTCGAAGTTGCGGGAGATCACGTGGGTCGGGTCGCCGATCATGGTGTACTGGATTTTGCCGATGGCTGGCGAAGTGTTGTGCCAGGCAGCGTGGGCAAAGTGGGTGTCGGTGGAAACGCTGTAGATCTCGACGCCCAGCTTCTGGAAGGCGTCGTAGTTGTCGGCCAGGTCTTCCAGCTCGGTTGGGCAAACGAAGGTGAAGTCGGCCGGGTAGAAGAACACAACGGACCACTTGCCTTTCAGGTCAGCGTCGGACACTTGTACGAAGTCGCCGTTTTTGTAGGCGGTCGCTTTGAACGGTTTAACTTGGCTGTTGATGATAGGCATCGTTGACTCTCCGTCAGGGGTTGAAAAGTTGATGGAGTGAACTCTACCCACTCGACGGACGGTTGGCTCATTGGCAAACCTCATGTTGCTGATTGGCTTTCGCTATTAGCCAGGAGTGTTAATAGAAGAAAACCGTATTTAGGCGCCAGGCGACTTTTCCTCGATGCGCGTCATGCCGAGAAATGGACTGGCCTCGATGTAGCGCAGGGCGGATTTCATGTCTTTCCAGCCGACATAGCTCATCAATGACTTCAAGTCCCAGCCAGCTTGATGCGCCCAGCTGGCAAACCCACGGCGCAAGGAGTGACTGGTGTAGTGCTCGGCGGCAATACCCGCGCGCCCCAGCGCCTGGCGCAGCAAAGGAATGATGCTGTTGGCATGCAAGCCCTCCTCGCTCAAATGCCCCCAGCGATCGATGCCACGAAAAACCGGCCCGCGCACCAGAGCGGCTTCGCTGATCCATTCGATATACGCCTGCACCGGGCATAAACGCTGCAACGCCGGGGTCTGGTAGGTCCGGCCAAGGTTTTCGCGATCACTCTTGCTGCGGGGCAGGAACAGGGTGATGCCAGCACCTGCGCTGACTTGCACGTGCTCGATTTGCAGTCGACATAACTCGTCGCTGCGAAAACCTCGCCAGAACCCCAACAGAATCAAGGCGGTATCCCGCCTTGCCCGCAACAACCCCGGCCGATCCCCCTCAGCCCTGGCGATGCGCGCCTCTTGTTCGAGCCAACCAATCACTTGCTCCAGATGCTGCAGATGCAACGGCTCGGCCTGTTTCTCCCTGGCCGGATGCAACGCACGAATACCCTTGAACACCTTGCGCACCACCGGTGCCTTCGTCGGATCGGCGAAGCCCTGGCTGTTATGCCACTGCGCAAGCGCCGACAATCGCAGTTTCAGGGTGTTGATCGACAGCACGTCGGCATGGGCGACCAGATAACGCGCCACGCTGTCACTGGTTGCCGGCAGGAAACCGCCCCACGTCACCTCGAAATGCTCGATGGCCGCGCGGTAGCTGCGACGGGTGTTATCGCGCGTTGCGGCTTGCAGATAACGGTCCAGATCACTCATGAAAATTACCTGTAGGAGCGAGCATGAACTGGTCAAGTAATTCTGGACACCAGTTAAGGTTTTCACGCCGCCAGTTTCTCCATAGCTACCGGCGATCGGTAGCCGTTGTAGCTATGGAGTCTGACGTTGTTGTAACGCATCACATAACGCTGAATATCTACCCGAGCTTCATGCTCGGAGCTGTAGCCGTCTTCTGGCACCCACTCTGATTTCAGGCTGCCAAAGAAACGCTCCATCGGGGCGTTGTCCCAGCATTCGCCCTTACGACTCATGCTTTGCAA
>NZ_JBNNVQ010000137.1:0-13306 GCF_050280625.1 Pseudomonas sp. NPDC089569 | reverse complement strand
GAACTCGTCACCTTATTCAAACGTGCGGGATCCACTTGCGATGGGTAGGGATCGTCATCATAACGCGAAACGCTGACAGCAGCGTCACCAGCGAAGTTCCTCCGTAGCTAATGAACGGCAACGGCACCCCCACCACCGGCAACAGGCCGCTGACCATACCGATGTTGACGAAAACATAAACAAAAAACGTCATGGTCAGGGCGCCCGCCAGCAACTTGCCGAACAAGGTCTGAGCCTGGGCGGTAATCACCAGCCCGCGACCGATCAGCAAGAGGTAAATCAGCAACAGTGCGCAGATCCCCACCAGGCCGAATTCTTCGCCCATCACTGCAATAATGAAGTCGGTATGGCTCTCCGGAAGGAAGTCCAGGTGCGATTGGGTACCCAAAAGCCACCCCTTGCCGAAAACGCCACCGGAACCGATGGCCGCCTTGGACTGAATAATGTTCCAGCCGGTACCCAGCGGATCGCTTTCCGGATCGAGGAACGTCAGGATCCGCTGTTTCTGGTAGTCGTGCATGATGAAAAACCACATGGCGACGGCCACGGGTACGGTGGCGGCCAGCACGCTGAGAATCCAGCGCCAGCGCAGCCCACCCATGAACAGCACGAATGCGCCCCCGGCCAGAATCAGCAGCGAAGTGCCAAGGTCCGGTTGCCGCACGATCAGAATGAACGGAATACCAATCAACAGCAGACTGATACCGACATGCTTGAGCTGTGGTGGCAGCGTGCGCTTGGACAGATACCAGGCGATGGTCGCCGGCATCAGGATCTTCATGAACTCCGACGGCTGGAAGCGGATCACCCCGGGAATGTTGATCCAGCGGGTAGCGCCCATGGCGTTGTGGCCCATCACATCCACGACCACCAGCAGGATCACCCCGACCACATAGCCCAGCGGCACCCAGCGCGCCATGAAGCGTGGCTCGAACTGGGCGATGACGATCATCGACACCAGGCCGATGCCGAACGACGTGGCCTGCTTGGCCAGCAGATCCCAGCTCTTGCCGCTGGCCGAATACAGGACGAACAGGCTGCCGGCGGCGAGGGTCAGCAGCAGGATCAGCAATGGCCCGTCGATGTGCATGCGTTGCAACAGTGTCGCGCGGCGGCGCATCACATCCTCACTGGAGAGCATGCGATCGAAATTACTCTTCACGGGCCGTAGCCTCCGCACTTTCAGGGTTGGCGTACTCGGCCTTGAGATGACCGTTCTCGTCCAGCAACCAGGCGTCCATGACCTGGCGCACCACCGGTGCTGTCTTCCAGGAACTTGCCGCCCAGCAGGCCGAAACCAATTGCGGTACCCAGTGCGCCCAGGCCGATCAACAGTGCAACAGCGATAGCGGTTAGACCAACTACAGTTTCCATCTTTCCTCCCGACTTTTACGTCGTATGGTTTAGGTTTTTTTAATTTAAAGCGGTAAAACAAATCGTTTCAGAGGCCCCGTGAAGAGCCCCCTTCCGTTTGACCGGAAGGGACATCAGATCAGCCGAGGCTGCTCTTAATGGTTTTCTTCGTGCGCCATCGACAGGTAAACGATGGTCAGCATCATGAAGATGAACGCCTGCAGGGTGATGATCAGGATGTGGAACACAGCCCACGCCCACTGCAGTGCAACGCCCAGGCCGCTCAGCCAGAGCAGGCCGCTGCCGAACGGGTGCAGGGTCAGTTCGCCGATGAAGCCGCCGATGCCCTTGACCTTGATGCTGTAGAAAATGATGAGTGCGAAAACGGAGAACGCCATGCCCAGGGTCGCGTTCGGGTCGGTGGTCGACACGGCACGGAACGGGATGTGGTGGTCACCGGAGATCAGGATGGCCAGTTGAGGAATCCAGTCGACCGGTACCAGGTCTACGGCGTTCATCAGGAACACCCAGACGAAGATGGTCAGTGCCAGCGGTGCAATCACCGGGCTGCGGCCATGGAAGCTGTCCTTGACGCTGCCGTCGACGAATTCGACCAGTACTTCAACGAAGTTCTGCAGAGCGCCTGGCTGACCGGATGTCGCCTTCTTTGCCGCCATGCGGAAAAGAAAAACGAAGATCAGGCCCAGTGCGATCGACCAGCCGAGGGTATCGACGTGGAAAGCCCAGAAGCCCATTTCCTTGGCTTCTGCTGCGGTGTGAGCAAAGCCCCAGCCGCCGGTAGGGTGCTGACCGAAAGTCAGGTTCTGCAAGTGGTGCTGGATATAGCCCGAAGCGGTTGTTTCTGCCATGGTTGCCTCAAACGCCCTAAGGTCTCGAAAGTCTTGTTCTCATCAGCAGGGGAGCGAACCAGCTGACCAGTTGGGTCAGCACGAAGACGCCGAATACAGCCAGCGGCGCCAGTGGCTTCACACCTGCAAACGTCAATGCAAAAAGCACCGCCGTCAAAATCAGTTTGCCCGCCTCGCCGGCATAAAAAGACCGGACGATGGCTTGAGCTGCCCGGGCGCCGGAAAACCGAAATGCCCTGTGAGCGAAATAAACATTGGGAAGCAAGGCTATCAGGCCTCCGCAAAGTCCTGAGTACCCGGTAACGACTCCATGCCATTGCCAAAGCGCCAAAGCGGCGATGAGCAAGATGACAAACTGAGCCACTAATACCGGAAAAACTGCCAGGCGATGGAACGGCAAGCGGTTTGGCGTGCGGGTTTCCATCACTATTGCTCTCCAATGGTCGGCTGCCGAAATCAATTAACTTGGCATAATTTGTGCCGACAAAATGCGCGCAGAGTATAGGGGCGGTTCAGCCCCTATTCAACTATCAGGTAGTGATTTCCGACTGCGCGCTACATGAGGAGATGTTTCAGCGGATATGAGCCAACACACCTTGAAGCTCATCGAGAGAGTTGTAACCAATTACCAGCTGACCCTTGCCCTTCTTACCGTGGCGGATCTGCACCGCAGAGCCTAGGCGCTCGGCCAGACGCTGCTCCAACCGGGCAATATCCGGGTCCGGTTTTGCCGGTTCAACAGGCTCCGGTTTACCACTCAACCACTGACGAACCAGTGCCTCAGTTTGGCGCACAGTCAGCCCGCGTGCGACAACATGTCGCGCCCCTTCAACCTGCTGATTATCCGGCAAACCGAGCAAAGCGCGAGCATGCCCCATTTCCAGGTCGCCATGAGACAGCATGGTCTTGATGACTTCAGGCAGCGTGATCAGCCTTAGCAGGTTGGCCACTGTCACCCGGGATTTACCCACCGCTTCGGCAACCTGTTGTTGAGTCAGCTGGAATTCCTGCTGCAAACGCTGCAAGGCCAACGCTTCTTCAATGGGGTTAAGGTCTTCGCGCTGGATGTTCTCGATCAGCGCGATGGCGATTGCGGTCTCGTCCGGAACATCACGAACCATTGCAGGAATGGTTTCCCGTCCGGCTTGCTGGCTGGCACGCCAGCGCCGCTCGCCGGCAATGATTTCAAAACGACCGCTGCCAATGGGGCGGACCACGATCGGCTGCATCACGCCTTGAGCCTTGATCGACTGTGCCAGCTCTTCAAGCGCTTGAGGGTCCATGTCACGACGTGGCTGGTACTTGCCCCGCTGGAGCAGATCCAGAGGCAGGTGCTGAAGCTCACGCTGATCAGCTTGCGCCGCCTGTTCCTCCAGCGCGCTGACAGTCGGACCACTCAGCAGTGCATCCAGTCCACGTCCGAGACCTCGTTTCTTGACGGCCATGGGGATTCCTTAAGTTGCTTGAGCGGCGGCAGTACGTGAATTTTTGCGCTGGCGACGAACCATTTCGCCGGCCAACGCCAGATAGGCGACGGCGCCACGCGATGCTTTGTCGTAAGCCAGTGCGGGCATGCCGTAGCTCGGGGCCTCGGCCAGTCGGATGTTGCGCGGAATCACGGTGTCGTACAGCTGATCACCGAAGTGTTCCTTGAGTTGTGCCGAGACATCGTTCATCAGGCTCAGGCGCGGGTCGTACATCGTACGCAACAGGCCTTCGACCTTGAGGTTCGGGTTCAACAACTCGGCGATACGCTTGATGTTATCCACAAGGTCGCTCAGACCTTCGAGTGCAAAGTACTCGCACTGCATGGGGATAATTACCCCGTCTGCAGCGACCAGTGCGTTCAATGTCAGCATCGAAAGCGACGGTGGGCAGTCGATCAAAATGTAATCGTAGTTTTCGCGGATGGGGGCCAATGCACTGCGCAAGCGGCTTTCCTTCATCTGCATTTCCAGCAAAACCACTTCGGCAGCGGTCAGGTCGCGGTTCGCCGGCAACAATTGGTAACCACCGTGCTCGGAAAAATGCATGGCCTGGGCCAGATCGCATTCGCCGATCAGCAGGTCGTAGACCGAGTTTTCGAGACCGTGTTTATCCACACCGCTACCCATGGTGGCGTTGCCCTGTGGATCGAGATCGATCAGCAATACCCGACGCTTGGTTGCGACGAGGGATGCTGCGAGGTTGATGCAGGTGGTGGTCTTGCCGACACCACCCTTCTGGTTCGCTATCGCGAATACCTTAGCCATTCTTGCGTGTGTTCCCAATCATGCCGTGCGGCGCAGTATCAGCAGATGGCGTTGGCCTTGGCAACCGGGTACGGCCAAGGCGTGTTCGCTATCGAGGTGGAAGTCCGCCGGCAATGCTACCAGCTCGTCGGCAGGATGGACGCCCTTCATTGCAAGCCAGCGCGTATCGAAGTCACCGAGGTGGCGAGTCCAATTGGTAAAGTTTTCCATGCTGCTGAACGCACGGGAAATGATCCCGTTGAACGGTTGGGCAGGCTGGAAAGCTTCGACACGACTGTGGATAACTTGAAGGTTATCCAGTTTGAGTTCGAGTTTGACCTGGGTCAGGAAGCGGGTTTTCTTGCCATTGCTGTCCAGACACGTCACTTGAGACTGCGGAAACAGGATGGCCAATGGAATCCCGGGCATTCCGCCGCCGCTGCCGACGTCCAGCCAGCGACCATTTTCGATGAACGACATTACGCTCAGGCTGTCGAGCAGATGACGGGACACCATTTCGTCGGGATCGCGCACTGCAGTCAGGTTGTAGGCCTTGTTCCACTTGATCAGCAGGGCCAGATAACCCAGCAACTGCGTGTGCTGGGTGTCTGTCAGCGAGACGCCAAGTTGGCGAGCGCCTGTGGATAATTCTTCTGCATGTTGCGAAGTAACCAACGAACTCAAGCGCTTTGCTCCAACTGACGGCCCGCGCCGCGTTTTTTCAAATGAATCATCAACAGCGAAATCGCTGCCGGCGTTACCCCCGGAATACGTGACGCTTGGCCAAGAGTCTCCGGACGGGTCGCACCCAGCTTGCTTTGTATCTCTTTGGAAAGACCGGAAATGCTCGTGTAATCGATATCCACAGGCAATTTTGTGTCTTCACTGGCGCGCAGACGGGCGATTTCATCCTGTTGGCGATCAATGTAACCGGCGTATTTGGTCTTGATTTCAACCTGTTCGGCTACTTGTGGATCTTCTGCGCCCTCACCGGTGACGGCAATCAGACCAGCGTAGTCGATTTCCGGACGACTCAAGAGGTTGAGCAAGTTGTACTCGTGGGCCAGCGGTGTGCCGAATTTTTCGGCGACTGCATCACCCAGCTCGGTACCGGGACGGACCCAGGTGCTTTTGAGGCGTTGTTCTTCCAGCGCAATACCTTCGCGCTTCTTGCAGAACGCAGCCCAGCGCACGTCATCGACCAATCCCAACTCGCGACCTTTTTCGGTCAACCGCAGGTCGGCGTTGTCTTCGCGCAGAATCAGACGGTACTCGGCACGAGAAGTGAACATCCGGTACGGCTCTTGAGTCCCGAGGGTAATCAAGTCATCGACCAATACCCCGATATACGCTTCGTCGCGGCGTGGGCACCAGGCATCTTTGCCCTGTGCACGAAGTGCGGCGTTGGTTCCAGCCAGCAAACCCTGGGCGCCGGCTTCTTCGTAACCGGTTGTACCGTTGATCTGCCCGGCGAAAAACAGGCCGCCGATCACCTTGGTTTCCAGGCTGTATTTCAGGTCGCGCGGATCGAAATAGTCATATTCGATGGCATAGCCCGGACGCACGATGTGCGCGTTTTCCATGCCGCGAATCGATTGCACGATCTGCAGTTGCACATCGAATGGCAAGGATGTGGATATCCCGTTCGGATACAGCTCGTTTGTCGTGAGGCCTTCAGGCTCGATAAAGACCTGATGGCTTTCCTTGTCGGCAAAACGGTGAATCTTGTCTTCGATCGACGGGCAATAACGCGGGCCGATCCCTTCGATCACGCCGGAATACATCGGCGAGCGGTCGAGGTTGGAAGCAATGATTTCGTGTGTGCGGGCGTTGGTATGGGTAATCCAGCAACTGACCTGTTGTGGATGCAGTTCTTTGGACCCCATGAACGACATCACCGGAATCGGTGTATCGCCTGCTTGCTCAGTCATGACAGAGAAATCCACAGACCGGGCGTCAATACGTGGCGGTGTACCGGTTTTCAGGCGCCCGACACGCAAAGGCAATTCACGCAAACGATGTGCAAGGGCGATGGACGGCGGATCACCGGCACGACCGCCGGAAAAATTCTGCATGCCGATGTGGATAAGTCCACCCAGGAACGTGCCAGTGGTCAGTACCACGGAGTCGGCGAAGAAACGCAGGCCCATCTGGGTAACGACCCCGCGGACTTGTTCCTGTTCTACGATCAGGTCATCCGCGGCCTGTTGAAATATCCACAGGTTGGGTTGGTTTTCCAGGATTTCCCGGATAGCGGCCTTATACAGAGCCCGATCCGCCTGAGCGCGGGTTGCACGCACGGCCGGGCCTTTACGGCTGTTCAATACTCGAAATTGAATACCACCCTTATCGGTGGCCAGGGCCATCGCGCCGCCCAGGGCATCGATTTCCTTGACCAGATGGCTCTTGCCGATCCCGCCAATGGCGGGGTTGCAGCTCATGGCACCGAGGGTTTCCACGTTATGCGTCAGCAATAGGGTTTTCACCCCCATACGTGCTGAGGCCAGTGCTGCCTCGGTACCGGCATGACCGCCGCCGATGACGATCACTTCAAAACGGGAAGGGAAATCCACCACGCACCTCGTGCCTGCTTAAGTAGGTAATTCAGGAATAGTTTGAGCTCAGGTTTTTGGACCTGGTCGACAAGTATAGGGACTTCCCCCTTCCTAAAGAACCCTTTGCACAAAATTTAACCAGCTGTGGAGAAGTCGAGGTTAAAAAAATTAAAAAGAAAGAAATTTATAAAATCCTTGTTTTTATGTTTATTTCTACTGACCGACCTATCTGTGGATAGATAGCTACAGCCCTTTATTTTCAATGTGTACAGAGATTCAAAACCCTGTGGTCATGTCACCATGAGGGGCTTGGATAAACGGTTTAAGCCTGTGGATTAAGTGGTCGGTTATCCACAGTAGGGGTTGCACGCAGTTTTTAGGCCTTGTTATCAACTGATCTCTGGAGCAGTTATTCACAGGGCTTAATCCACAGAAAAGCAGTGCGCAAAATGATTCAGGCACGACTAATCCGCTCAAGAAGACAGAATCCACTCGGCACTGGGGCGATCGGTTTGAAAAGAAAGGAGGGAACAGACAGGCACGAATGGCCTGTCTGTGGACAAGAGGCTATTTACCGATGCAGAAGCTGGAGAAGATTCGACCCAACAAATCATCAGAGCTGAATGCGCCGGTGATTTCCCCCAGGAATTGCTGAGCCTGTCGCAGATCTTCGGCCAGCAACTCGCCGGCCCCGGCCAATGTCAGTTGAGCGCGGCCATGCTCTAGAGAGGCGCTTGCATGTCGCAAGGCTTCGAGGTGACGCCGGCGCGCACTGAAGCTGCTTTCCGAGGTCTGTTCGTAGCCCATGCAGGCTTTCAGGTGTTCACGCAGCAATTCCAGGCCGGCACCTCCAGCCTTGGCACTCAGGCTGATGGTTACGTGGCCATCCTCACTGACATCCAGAGAAATCGCCTCACCTGTCAAATCGGCCTTGTTACGGATCAGCGTGACTTTCGCCGGATCGGGACGCGTTTCGAGGAATTCCGGCCACAACGCAAACGGATCCAGTGCTTCCGGGGCTGTTGCATCGACGACCAACAACACGCGATCGGCCTCGCCAATGGCTTTCAATGCACGCTCGACACCAATTTTTTCCACATGATCGTCTGTATCGCGAAGCCCTGCAGTATCGACCACGTGCAGTGGCATGCCATCAATGTGGATATGTTCGCGCAGAACGTCTCGGGTGGTACCGGCAATCTCGGTGACGATGGCCGCTTCACGTCCGGCCAATGCGTTGAGCAAACTGGATTTACCCGCATTGGGTCGGCCAGCGATCACCACGGTCATGCCATCACGTAGCAAGGCGCCTTGTCCGGCCTCATGCAGTACGGTGGATAACTCGTTGCGTACCTTATCGAGCATGCTCAGTACATGGCCATCAGCAAGGAAGTCGATTTCTTCTTCCGGAAAATCAATGGCCGCTTCGACGTAGATGCGCAGGCTGATCAGTTGTTCTGTGAGGTTATGCACACGCGTCGAGAATGCGCCCTGCAAGGAACGCAGTGCATTGCGAGCGGCCTGGGCAGAACTGGCCTCAATCAGATCGGCAATTGCTTCGGCCTGGGCCAAATCGAGCTTGTCGTTCAAGAACGCGCGTTCGCTGAATTCCCCGGGCCTGGCAAGACGGCAACCCAATTCCAGGCACCGCTTGAGAAGCATGTCCAGAACGATCGGGCCGCCATGGCCTTGCAATTCGAACACGTCTTCGCCGGTGAATGAATTCGGCCCGGGGAAATACAGTGCTATTCCCTGATCGAGCACTTCGTCGTTTTCACCGAGGAACGGACCATAGTGGGCGAATCGGGGCTTGAGTTCGCGACCGCTGAAAGCCTTGGCTGCAATGCTGGCCAACGGACCGGAAATTCGGACGATGCCTACCCCGCCACGGCCTTGGGCAGTGGCGACGGCGGCGATGGTTTCACGAGGAACGCTCATAAACCGGTATCCAGACAAATGTGACAGATAGCAAAACGCCCCACTAGGGGGCGTTTTGAGTGGTTATCCACAGTGTAAGTCAGGCAGTCGCTGTAGACGCCTGGATCTTGCGAGTGATGTACCACTGTTGGGCGATCGAGAGGCAGTTGTTGACTACCCAGTACAGCACCAGACCGGCCGGGAACCACAGGAAGAAGAAGGTGAAGATGATAGGCATCAGCTTCATGACCTTGGCCTGCATCGGATCCGGTGGAGTCGGGTTCAGCTGCTGCTGGATGAACATGGTTGCACCCATGATGATCGGCAGAATGAAGAACGGATCCTTGATCGACAGGTCAGTGATCCACAGCATGAACGGCGCCTGGCGCATTTCAACGCTTTCCAGCAGAACCCAGTACAGCGAAAGGAAAACCGGCATCTGCACCAGGATCGGCAAGCAACCACCCAGTGGATTGATCTTCTCTTTCTTGTACAGCTCCATCATGGCCTGCGACATTTTCTGCCGGTCATCACCATGTTGTTCTTTCAGCGCAGCCAGTTTTGGCGCCACTGCACGCATGCGCGCCATGGATTTGTAACTGGCAGCCGACAACGGGAAGAAAAGCCCTTTGATCAGCATGGTCAGGAAGATGATCGACCAGCCCCAGTTACCCACAATGGCGTGGATATGTTGCAGCAACCAGAAAATTGGCTGAGCAATGAACCACAGAATGCCGTAGTCGACGGTCAATTCCAGACCTGGGGACAACTCTTTGAGTACAGCCTGGCTTTTTGGACCGGCGTACAGAACGGCACTGACTTCAGCCTTGGCACCCGGTGCCACCGTCAGCGACGGACCGGTGTAACCGATGATGTAGTTGCCTTTGCTGTCTTTGCGAGTCTGGACAATATTGCTCTCGCCCTTGGCCGGAACCCAAGCCGTCACAAAGTAGTGTTGCAACCAGGCAACCCAGCCACCGTTAACGGTTTCTTTCAGCGTGCCCTTGTCCATATCCTTCATGGACACTTTCTTGTACGGCTCGGAACTTGTCCACAGGGCGGCGCCCAGATAAGTCGCAGTACCGGTAGCGGTGCTGGAGGACGGATCCGAACTGGCGTCACGCTTCAGTTGCGCGAACATTGCACCGGACCAGGGTTGTGCACTTTCGTTGTCGATCAGGTAGGAAACGGTCACGTCATACAGACCACGTTTCAGGGTGAAACGCTTGATGTAGTTGACGCCGTCCTTGCTGAACTTCAGGTCCACGACCAATTGGTCCTGACCATCGGCCAGTTGATAGACCTTCTTCTCCGAGGAGTAAACCGGACGACCGGCTGGACTTGCATCCGGGCCATTGGTGCCGATCAGGCCGCTTTGAGCCAGGTAAGTACGCTCGTTGCCATTGTCGAACAACTGGAACGGAATTTCCGGGTGGTCCTGGCGGCGTGGATACAGCGGCAACTTCAGTTGGGCAACATCTCCACCCTGTGGATCGATTGCCAGATCGAGCACATCCGTTTTGATCTGGATGAGGTCGGTGCTCACAGCCACCGGGGTTTCGGCAGGTGCGCTGGTATCGTTTGCAGCGTGTGGAATGTCGTCACTGACGGACGCCTTATTGCCAGTTGCCGTATCCGGGAGACCCGGCGCGGTCGTACTGGAAGCAACATTCTGAGTCGGCAAGGCAGCCTGACCATAGTCCTGGTTCCATTTGAGAACCATAACGTAGGACACGATTGCCAGGGCGACGATCAGGATCGTGCGTTTGATATCCATGATTACTCGGCCATCGAAGAAGAACGGGAGGTAGGGATAGGTGGAACCGGGTCATAACCACCGGGATTCCACGGATGACAGCGACCTAAACGACGAAAGGTCAGCCAGCCACCACGTAAAAGGCCATGAGTTTCTATGGCTTCCAACGCGTAGCAGGAACAACTGGGGTAGAAACGACAGTGATTGGCCATCAAGGGGCTAATGGCATAACGGTAAAACTGGATCGGAACGAGTGCCAGTTTACGCATCAGGACTGTCTACCCCTACAGTTTCGGTTTTTACTGCTGGTACTGGCTTGGTACGTGCCAGACGTTTCCAGAGTTTGCCGAAATGCTGAATCAATTCGGGGTTTTCTACGTCACCCAAACCTTTGCGCGCGACGATAACAATGTCCCAGCCGACCAATGAATCCTGGTTCAGACGGAACGATTCACGCATCAGACGTTTGAGGCGATTGCGCTCAACGGAGAGCTTTACGCTCTTTTTCCCGATCACCAGGCCCAGACGGGGGTGATCAAGATCGTTGTTGCGCGCAAGGAGCAGGAGATTTTTCCCCGGAACCTTGCCGGTAGGGGAGTCAAAGACTGCCTTGAAGTGCCGGGGTGTAAGCAGGCGCTTTTCCCGACTGAAGTCCTGACTCACCTTCAGTGCCGGATTATCAAACTGCCAGACGCGCACGACCTTTGGCGCGACGACGCGACAGGACTGCGCGGCCGTTCTTGGTAGCCATGCGAGCACGGAAGCCGTGGGTACGAGCGCGTTTGATAGTGCTTGGTTGGAAAGTACGTTTCATTGTCGTGTTACCTGGTTCGTCCACAACGGGCCGGAATGGCCCCTGTTTTAAGAGACCGGCGATTCTAGAGAAAGCAAGCCTCTAGGTCAATTTCCAACCAGCGTTTCCTTATCAATGGACGTCCAGTCCTTTCCGAGCATTGAGCATTGGTCAGTCATAAAAATAAATGAAGGAAATATTTAAAGCTTTTCTGTAAAACTTTTAAAAGCTAGGCATGCGGCCTTCTGTGGATAACCAAGCTGGCGCCTTATTTCCTCTGGTGTACAGAGAATGACAACTACGCTGGAAAACCGTGTTCAGCCTGTGCCGGAGCGTCGGAAAACCTGTGCGTGAAAGAGCCAGTTATCCACAAGCAGGTTATCCACCTGGTTTCGCCCCCAGTTGTGCAGTGACTTCAGCTCCTGTTATCCACAAGGCTTATGCACAGACCATTGGTCGTCTTTTTGTCGTATGGATAGTCGATTCTTCTTGGTCGATGTCCCTTCTACGTGTGGATAAGTCAGCGTCTGGTCGTTACAATGGCCGCTTGTTTTTGCCTCACCGGCTTTCAACTTAGGGGATCTCCGTGTCAGTGGAACTCTGGCAGCAGTGCGTGGAGCTTTTGCGCGATGAGCTGCCTGCCCAACAATTCAACACTTGGATCCGTCCACTACAGGTCGAAGCCGAAGGCGACGAGTTGCGTGTCTATGCACCCAATCGCTTTGTTCTGGACTGGGTCAACGAGAAGTACCTGAGCCGCGTCCTGGAGTTGCTCGACGAGCATGGCAATGGCATGGCGCCCGCACTGTCCTTATTAATAGGCAGCAAGCGTAGTTCAGCGCCGCGTGCTGCTCCGAATGCCCCGCTGGCTGCCGCTGCGGCGGCATCCCAGGTTCAGGCTGCATCAGCTCCGGTCAATACTCCGGCGCCGGCTCCGGTGGCCGCGCCGACCAAGCGTGCGACGCAAAAAGTCGCCGAGGTCGTTGAAGAGGAGCCATCGCGCGACAGTTTCGATCCAATGGCTGGCGCGAGCTCGCAGCAGGCACCGGTTCGCACTGAGCAGCGTACTGTGCAGGTGGAAGGTGCGCTCAAGCACACCAGCTACCTGAACCGCACCTTCACCTTCGAAAACTTCGTTGAGGGTAAGTCCAACCAACTGGCCCGGGCTGCTGCCTGGCAGGTGGCGGATAATCCTAAGCATGGCTACAACCCGCTCTTCCTCTATGGGGGCGTAGGTTTGGGTAAGACCCACTTGATGCACGCTGTGGGTAACCATCTATTAAAGAAGAACCCGAATGCCAAGGTCGTCTACCTGCATTCCGAGCGGTTCGTGGCGGATATGGTCAAGGCGCTGCAACTCAACGCAATCAACGAGTTCAAGCGCTTTTACCGTTCGGTCGATGCCCTGCTGATCGACGATATTCAATTCTTTGCCCGCAAGGAGCGTTCCCAGGAGGAGTTTTTCCACACCTTCAACGCCCTGCTGGAAGGCGGTCAGCAAGTCATTCTCACCAGTGACCGCTATCCGAAAGAAATCGAAGGCCTTGAAGAGCGCCTCAAATCACGTTTTGGCTGGGGATTGACGGTTGCCGTCGAACCACCGGAGCTTGAAACGCGTGTGGCGATCCTGATGAAAAAGGCCGATCAGGCCAAAGTCGAGCTGCCCCATGATGCCGCGTTCTTCATTGCCCAGCGGATTCGCTCCAACGTCCGTGAGCTGGAAGGTGCGCTGAAGCGTGTAATCGCCAGGTGTTGGTTGGGCGATCTGCTGTTGTGCCAGGCCGATGAACGCGCTCATGGCGGAGGTGATCATCGAGTCGTTGCGACGGATG
>NZ_JBNNVQ010000136.1:0-13315 GCF_050280625.1 Pseudomonas sp. NPDC089569 | reverse complement strand
CATTGGTCGTTCGAATCAAGAGCGTCGACAAGCGCACTGCGCGCCCGGAAGTCATGGTCGGCCTGGGCGGTTTTGGCGCCCTCTGCGAAATCCCGGCCGGCTACAAGCAGCCCGTGCTGGTTTCCGGCACCGACGGCGTGGGCACCAAGCTGCGCCTGGCACTGAACCTGAACAAGCACGACAGCATCGGCATCGACCTGGTTGCCATGTGCGTCAACGACCTGGTGGTGTGCGGCGCCGAGCCGCTGTTCTTCCTGGACTACTACGCCACCGGCAAACTGAACGTCGACACCGCGGCCCAGGTCGTGACCGGCATCGGTGCAGGCTGCGAACTGTCCGGCTGCTCCCTGGTCGGCGGTGAAACCGCTGAAATGCCGGGCATGTATGAAGGCGAAGACTACGACCTGGCCGGCTTCTGCGTCGGCGTCGTGGAAAAGGCCGAAATCATCGATGGCTCCAAAGTCGCTACCGGCGATGCCCTGCTCGCCCTGCCTTCTTCCGGCCCTCACTCCAACGGTTACTCGCTGATCCGCAAGATCATCGAAGTGTCCGGCGCCGACATCGAAAACACCCAGCTCGATGGCAAACCGCTGACCGACCTGCTGATGGCCCCGACCCGCATCTACGTGAAGCCGCTGCTCAAGCTGATCAAGGAAACCGGTGCCGTCAAGGCCATGGCTCACATCACCGGTGGTGGCCTGCTGGACAACATCCCGCGTGTTCTGCCAAAAGGCGCACAAGCGGTGGTTGACGTTGCCAGCTGGACCCGTCCGGCAGTGTTCGACTGGCTGCAAGAGAAAGGCAACGTTGACGAGAACGAAATGCACCGCGTCCTCAACTGCGGCGTGGGCATGGTGATCTGCGTGGCCCAGGAGCACGTCGAAACCGCCCTGAAGGTCCTGCGCGAAGCCGGCGAGCAACCGTGGGTCATCGGTCAGATCGCCGCCGCTGCCGAAGGCGCGGCCCAGGTCGAACTGAAAAACCTCAAGGCTCACTGATGCCTAAGACCTGTGATGTAGTGGTGCTGTTTTCCGGAACGGGCTGTAAGTTGCTGGCATTTATCGACTGCACGGGGACCGGTCACAACCGGTTCCGCATCGCTGCGGTGATTTCCAACCGCGCCGACGCCTATGGCCTGCAACGCGCCAGGGATGCGGGTATCGAAACCCGCACCCTGGACCACAAGGCTTTCGAGGGCCGCGAAGCCTTCGATGCCGCGCTGATCGAACTGATCGACGCCTTCAACCCCCAACTCGTGGTACTGGCCGGTTTCATGCGCATTCTCAGCGCTGACTTTGTCCGGCATTACCAGGGTCGCCTGCTCAATATCCACCCTTCGCTGCTACCAAAATACAAAGGGTTACACACTCATCAGCGTGCCCTGGAAGCCGCAGACACCGAACATGGTTGCTCCGTGCACTTCGTCACCGAGGAACTCGATGGCGGACCACTGGTCGTACAGGCAGTAATACCGGTAGAGTTGCACGACTCGCCGCAGAGTCTGGCGCAGCGGGTCCATGTCCAGGAACACGTGATCTACCCGATGGCCGTGCGCTGGTTTGCCGAAGGCCGGTTATCACTCGGCGATCAAGGTGCTTTACTGGATGGACAGCTACTGGCAGCCAGCGGCCACTTGATTCGAACCTAGGAGATTTTATGCGTCGTGCCCTGCTCTTCGCTTGTGCTCTGCTCGCCTTGCCCTTCGCCCAGGCCGCGGACCTTCAACCTTTCTCCGCCAGCTACACCGCCGACTGGAAACAGTTGCCCATGAGCGGTACCGCCGAACGCAGCCTGACCAAGGAAGCCAACGGTGTCTGGAAGCTCAGCTTCAAGGCTTCGATGATGATCGCCAGCCTTTCCGAAGAAAGCACCCTGACCCTCGACAAGGACACCCTGCTGCCCCAGTCCTACCACTTCGAACGTGGTGGTCTGGGCAAGGCCAAGAAGTCGGATCTGGACTTCGACTGGAACACCAAGATGATCACCGGCATCGATCGTGGTGACGCGGTCAAGGTCCCGCTGAACCGTGGCATGGTCGACAAGTCCACCTATCAGCTTGCCCTTCAGCATGACGTCGCCGCCGGCAAGAAAAGCATGAGCTATCAGGTCGTCGATGGCAGCGAAGTCGACACCTATGATTTCCGCGTGCTGGGCTCGGAAAAAGTCGAGACCAAAGCCGGCAAGATCGACGCGATCAAGGTTGAACGCGTACGTGACCCGACACAAAACAAACGCATCACAGTGATGTGGTTCGCCAAGGATTGGGACTACCTGCTGGTGCGACTGCAACAGGTGGAAACCGACGGCAAGGAGTACAACATCATGCTCCTGGACGGTACGGTCAACGGCAAGACTGTCAAAGGCAGCTGAGCCGCAGCAACACGAAGAAGCCCCGCAATTGCGGGGCTTTTTTTCGCCTGGAACTCAGCCGTGGATGGCTAGACCGAAAACCGCGTCACCATGGTATTCAGATCCACCGCCAGGCGCGAAAGCTCCTGACTCGCCGCGCTGGTCTGATTCGCCCCGGCCGAACTCTGCAATGCCAGGTCCCGAATGTTCGTCAGGTTGCGGTCCACTTCCCGCGCCACGGCGGCCTGCTCTTCGGAGGCGCTGGCGATCACTGTATTGCGCTCGTTGATCAGGGTAAACGCCGACGCAATGTCCTCCAGCGCAGCGCCCGCGGCTTTCGCCACCTCCAGGGTTGAACGCGCGCGGGTATTGCTGTGCTGCATCGAGCTGACGGCCGATTCGGTGCCTTGCTGGATACCGGAAATCATCTGCTCGATTTCCCGGGTCGATTGCTGGGTTCGATGCGCCAGGGCCCGCACCTCGTCGGCCACCACCGCAAATCCGCGTCCAGCTTCACCGGCCCGGGCCGCTTCGATGGCGGCGTTAAGCGCGAGCAAATTGGTCTGCTCGGCAATCGAGCGGATTACATCCAGAACCTTGCCTATGCCGTGCACCTTCTGCGCCAGGTCTTCGACTTGCGCAGCGTTGGCGGTAACGTCATCGGCCAGCAGTTCGATGGACACTACGGTCTGCTGCACCTGCTCGCGGCCGTGCCGGGCGATCCGATCGGACTCGCGAGACGCCTCGGACGTGGCGACGGCATTGCTTGCTACCTCTTCCACAGCGGCGGTCATCTGATTGACTGCCGTGGCAGCCTGATCGATTTCCAGACTCTGCTGGTGCAGGCCACGAGTGGCATCCTCGGTGACACAACTGAGCTCCTCCGACGCCGAGGCCAATTGTCTGGACGAGTCCGAAATACGCTGAATGGTCTCGCGCAGACTCTGCTGCATGCTCTTGAGCGCCAGCAACAGCCGCGCCGGCTCGTCTTTACCGGTGATATCGATGTTGCCGGTCAGATCGCCGCCGGCGACCACTTCGGCCACCTGCACCGATTGCGAAAGCGGCACCACGATACTGCGGGTCAACAACAGTGCCAGGCCGATGGTAATCAACGCCGTCACACCGATCATGACCCCGACCCAGAACCGCGACTGGTCAAATACTCGGCGCCCGGCTTCGGTCGCCAGATTGGCGTTGTTCTTGTTCAACTCGATCAGCTCCTTGAGGGTGCCTGTGATCTCATCGGCCAACGGATTCATCTCTCCGTTGAGCATCACGGCCGCCTCCTCCACCCGTCCCTGGGTAGCGAGCGTCATCACCTGCCCTTGCAGTTGCAGGTACTTGTGTTGCAAAGCCTTGAAACGGTCGAACAACACACGCTCCTGCGGGAGCACGATCAAGGCATCATAACGGCGCTGAGCAACGTCAAGGTTCGCCTTGAGGTCGTTGAGCTTGCTGACGTTCTGCGCCTGCGCCTGTGGATCGCGATTGAGCAGCAGGCGCATGGTCAACGCCCGCACCCGCAGCATGTCCTGACTCATGTCACCGACCGCCATGACACTGGGCAACCAGTTGTCATCGACCTGATCGGACTGCGCCCGCATGCTCGACATCTGCAACAGGGCGAACGCCCCCAATACAAACACCATCAGCGCCAACAAACCAAAACCGAGAATCGCACGCGGAGCGATATTGAGACTTCTGATACTCATTCCCCTGGTTCCTTCCAAAAGCGCTGCGTCAGGCAGCTGGTTCTTTAGACGGTATCGGACTGTTGAAAATTTGCGTAAGACGAAAATGTGATATCAAAACACCATTGCTGCTACGGTAACGTTTCAGCGAAAAGGCCCATCTGTACAAGAAAAGCGGAACACCCATCCGGCACCATGCTCTATACCTTCAAGGTCTTTTTGATCGAATAAATATCCTGTTGCTTGCGAGGTTTGCCATGACCGTTACCGTCAACACCGTTTCTGCCGAAGGCTTTCGCCACAGCGTTCAAATCGATGAGCATGAACTCTTCGCCGATGTGCCCGTCACGGCGGGTGGCGAAGGCTCGGCACCGGAGCCGCACGATTATTTCGATGCCGCGCTGGGCGCCTGCAAAGCCTTGACCTTGAAGCTGTATGCAAAGAAGAAGGACATTCCTTTGACCGGTGTCGGCGTCGAGGTCAAGCGCGACAACAGCCAGGAACAGAAAGGCCAATACGTGCTGCACGTCAAACTGACACTCAAGGGCGTACTCACCGACGCCCAGCGTGATGAACTTCACCGTGTTTCCGATCGTTGCCCGATCCACAAGCTGATGACCACCAGCGAAGTCAGCATCGAGACCCATCTGAGCGAAGGCGCGTTCAGTCAATAGCGGCAAGCGCTGCACAAGCGGGTTATGCTCCAGCGCATTACCCGCCCAGCCTGGAACGCACCATGAACACTCCGCTCGTAATCCGCCCCCGCGTAGAAGACGTCGAAGGCCAGCCCATTCTTCGTCCGCTGCCATCAGCCAAATGTCGCAATGTCGGGCCATTCGTGTTTTTCGACCACATGCTCGAAACGGTCTATCCGGCAGGCGAAGGCATGAACATCCGCCAGCACCCGCATATCGGACTGTCGACCCTCACCTATTTGTTCGAAGGGCAACTGCAACACAAGGACAGCCTGGGTTCGGATCAGATCGTTAACGCCGGCGACGTCAGCTGGATGACTGCCGGCAGCGCCATTGCACACGTCGAGCGCACACCGAAAGCCCTTTGGGATCTCGGCTTCAAGATGCACGGCCTGCAAATCTGGCTGGCCTCGCCCAAGGATCATGAACAGGGTCCCGGCCACTACAGCCACCATCCCGCCGCCACGCTCCCGACCAGCGAAAACCTTGGCGTGAAATTGCGCATGATTGCCGGCTCCGGCTTCTGCCTGGAATCGCCAGTGCCAGTCCTTTCTCCTACGCTGTATGCGGAATTGACCCTGCAAACAGCGGCGACGTTATTGATCCCCACCGAGCATGAAGAACGGGCGTTGTATGTGTTGAGCGGTGAAGCGCAGCTCAATGGCGAACCCATCGAGCCACACTCGCTGGTGGTATTGCCACCTGGAGAGGAAATGACCCTGTTCGCCGAAAGCGAATGTCATGCCGTACTGTTCGGGGGTGCACCCCTGGACGGGCCACGGCGGATCAACTGGAACTTCGTATCGAGCGATCCGGCGGCCATCGATGAAGCACGCCGGCGCTGGGCGGCCGGGGACTGGCCGACCGTGCCTGGGGAAAGCGAGCGGATAGAACTGCCCTGATTTCTTCAGTGTCCCCTACACCGCCATCGCGAGCAGGCTCGCTCCCACATTGGATCTCGGTCAACTGTGGGAGCGAGCCTGCTCGCGATGAGGCCAGTAAAGATTCCGATCCAATCAAGACAGAAACCAGGATCAGCCCTTGAACACTTCATCCAGCAAGTTGTGCATCGAGGTGAACGCCCGGGCGGCGATCTTGGCGTCGTACATCATCATGCCCGGCACTTTCGCGTGCGGGTCGGTGAACGAGTGGAATGCACCGCCGTAGCTCAACAGCTGCCAATCCACACTCGCCGCATTCATTTCATCTTCGAACGCTGGCAATTGCTCCTTCGGCACCAATGGATCGGACGCGCCGTGCAAGACCAGCACCTTGCCCTTGATGTTTTTCGCATCGTTGACGTTCGGGGTATCGAGGGTGCCGTGGAACGACACTGCCGCCTTCACCGGGGCGCCGGTGCGGGCAAGCTCCAGCGCGCAGCAACCACCGAAGCAGAAACCGAAGGTTGCCAGCTTCGAGGTATCGACCGCCGCCTCACCTTGCTTCTGCAATTGCTCGAACGCCACCTGCATGCGCTTGCGCAGCAGTGCCCGATCATTTTTCAGCGGCATCATGGCCGCGCCCGCTTCGTCGTTGTTCTGCGGGCGAACAGTCTGGCCGTAAAGATCCGCGATCAGCACCACGTATCCCTTGGCCGCCACCGATTTGGCGATCTCTTCGGCACCTGCGCCGACGCCCATCCAGTTGGGGGCCATCAACAACCCCGGACGCGGCCCCTTGTGCTCGGCGTCGAAGGCCAAACGGCTCTCATAAGACTGACCGTCAATCTGGTAGGCAACGGAACGTACAGTGATCTGGCTCATGTGTGACTCCTGATTGTTAAGCACTGGAATGAAAAAACCCGCCGAAGCGGGTTTTTCTACAACGCAGTTAAACCGACAGTTCAACCAATAGCTTGTTCAGACGACGCACGTACGCCGCCGGGTCCTTCAAGCTGTCGCCAGCGGCCAGAGCCGCCTGATCGAAGAGAATGTGCGACAGGTCGCCGAAGCGTTCGTCGCTCTGCTCGTTGTCGAGCTTCTCGATCAGCGGGTGAGCCGGGTTGAATTCGAAAATCGGCTTCGAATCCGGAACCTTCTGGCCGCTGGCTTCCAGGATCTGACGCATCTGCAGGCCAAGATCCTGCTCGCCAATGGCCAGGATCGCCGGCGAATCGGTCAGACGATGGGAGACACGCACTTCGGCAACGGACTCGCCCAGTGCTGTCTTCAAACGCTCGACCAGACCTTCCTTGGACTTGGCGACTTCCTCGGCGGCTTTCTTGTCCTCTTCCGAGTCCAGATTGCCCAGATCGAGGTCACCACGGGCCACATCGACAAAGCTCTTGCCGTCGAAGTCGCTGAGATAGCTCATCAGCCACTCGTCGATACGGTCGGTCAGCAGCAACACTTCGATGCCTTTCTTGCGGAAGACTTCCAGGTGCGGGCTGTTTTTGACTTGTGCGTAGGTTTCGCCAGTCAGGTAGTAAATCTTGTCCTGACCTTCCTTGGCGCGCGCCAGGTATTCGGCCAGACCGACAACCTGCTCGCCTTCGTCGCCATTGGTCGATGCGAAGCGCAGCAGGCCGGCGATTTTTTCCTTGTTGGCGAAGTCTTCTGCCGGGCCCTCTTTCATGACCTGACCGAAGTTCTTCCAGAAGCCCTTGTATTGCTCAGGCTCGTTTTTCGCCAGTTTTTCCAGCATGTCCAGCACACGCTTGGTCAGCGCCGACTTCATGGAGTCGATGATCGGGTCCTTCTGCAGGATTTCCCGCGACACGTTCAGCGACAGGTCGTTGGAGTCGACCACGCCCTTGATGAAGCGCAGGTACAGCGGCAGGAACGACTCGGCCTGGTCCATGACGAACACACGCTGCACATACAGCTTCAGGCCCTTCGGCGCTTCGCGCTGGTACAGGTCGAACGGCGCACGGGCCGGCACATACAACAGCGAGCTGTATTCCAGCTTGCCTTCAACCTTGTTGTGGCTCCAGCTCAGCGGGTTTTCGAAATCGTGAGCGATGTGCTTGTAGAACTCCTGGTATTCCTCGTCCTTCACTTCAGTGCGAGGACGGGTCCACAGGGCGCTGGCACGGTTGACGGTTTCCCATTCAACGGCAGGCTTCTCCTCACCCTCGGCGGCCGCCGCTTCTTTAGGCAACTCGATCGGCAGGGCGATGTGGTCGGAGTACTTCTTGATGATGTTGCGCAGGCGCCAACCATCGGCGAACTCGTCTTCACCGGACTTCAGGTGCAGGACAATGCGGGTACCGCGATCGGCCTTGTCGATGGTGGCGACTTCGAACTCACCCTCGCCTTTGGACGACCAATGCACACCTTCGCTGGCCGGGCAGCCGGCACGACGGCTGAACACGTCAACCTTGTCGGCAACGATGAAGGCCGAGTAGAAACCGACACCGAATTGACCGATCAGGTGCGAGTCCTTCTTCTGGTCGCCCGACAGGTTTTTCATGAAATCGGCAGTACCGGATTTGGCGATGGTCCCCAGGTGGGTGATCACATCTTCGCGGCTCATGCCGATGCCGTTGTCTTCGAGGGTGACGGTCTTGGCGTCCTTGTCGAAGCTCACACGGATTTTCAGTTCGGCGCCACCTTCCAGCAATTGCGGCTTGGACAGCGCTTCGAAACGTAATTTGTCTACAGCGTCAGAGGCGTTCGAGATCAGTTCGCGAAGGAAAATTTCCTTGTTGGAATACAGCGAATGGATCATGAGGTGCAGCAGTTGCTTTACCTCGGTCTGGAAGCCCAGGGTTTCCTTTTGAGTTTCCACACTCATGGTCATCAAACTCCAATCAGAGGACATAGGCCGCGACCAAAGGGGTCTGCGGCGGGTTGTCATCAGAGTTGGGGGCTGTGTTCAGGATTTCAAGGGCTCTTCGAGTTTGAAATGTGCCCGGGCCGTTGCGATGGGCTCGCCTTCGGTGGTTTGCCAGGCCGTAACCGCGACGTTGGCAACCCGGCGCCCCTGACGGCACACCTGGCAACGCGCCCAGGTGTCACGGAACTGTCCGGCCCGCAGGTAATCGAGGGAAAAATCGATAATTTTCGGTACGCCCGGCGAGCCGGTGGCAATCAGCAGGTGCAGCGCGGCAGCCAGCTCCATGAAACCGGCAATCACACCGCCGTGTATGGCAGGTAATAAGGGGTTACCAATGTTGTCCTTGTTGGCGGGCAGGCGAAACAGCAATTCATCTCCCACCCGCGAGCATTCGACACCGATCAGCGTGGCGTAGGGAATCTGCTGCAACAGCAGGCTGTAGTCCCCTCTCTGGTGGGCCTGTTCCAATTGTTCCTTGAGCGTGTCTGTCATTTCGCACCTGCGCCGATTGCGCCACCAAAGCCTTTAGTCCCCTTGATTCCCGTTCCCATGCGCATGAAGGTGCCTGTGACATGGGCGATGGGCTGCTGGGGATCGTCCTGGTAAGCGAAGCCGCGAGCAAAGATCACGTCAGTGGTCACGCGATAGCACTGGGCGAAGCCGTAGACGTCTTTATGGGGTTCGGCGGCGTGCATGTAGTCGATGCGTAGATCCAGCGTCGGGCAGACTTCGAACTCCGGCAGAACACAGAGCGTGGACATGCCGCAGGCGGTATCCATCAATGTGGTCAGGGCGCCACCATGAATCACTCCGGTTCGTGGATTGCCTATGATCTGTGCGCTATAAGGCAAGGCCACCGTAAGACCTTCGCCGTCGGCGCTGTGAATCCGCATCCCGAGGACCTGGCAATGTCGCAGTGCCGATAAAAATCGCGTTGCACGCTCAAAAACAGTGTTTTCGGCCATTTGATCAAAACTCTTTTTAAACATTCATGCAGTGAAGTAGCCGTGCGGGCAAAAGTTCCGCATTAGAACAAACTTATATATCTGTGTGATTTGAGGAACTTACCGAAGGTGGCGATGCTCGAAAGGCCATCAAGATATTTTCACCAGGAGAAACACCCCATGCGTAAGACTTTAGCTATTGCCTTGATGTTGACCGCTTCCCTTGGTCTCGCTGCCTGCGGCAAAAAATCCGAGGACAAAGCTCAAGACGCTAACCAACATGCTGAACAAGCCCAGCAAAAAATGAACGAAGCTCAGGATAAAGTGAACGACGCGGCGAAAGAAAACGCCGAAGCCGCCAAAGATCAGGCTGAATCGAACGCCGAAGCGGCAAAAGAGGCCGCTCCGGAAGCACCTAAGAACTAATTTGGTTCTTACCGTGTAAAAAAGAAAACCCGCCAAGTGCGGGTTTTCTTTTACCTGCTGATTTTGTTCTTGACGCATTAGAGCAAAATCGTTCTAAACGTTGGACTAATCATCAGCAATAGCGAACATATCAAACCCACCAGCCAAACCAGGCTACGTTGCCAGGCCAGATCTTTCCAATAGCACACCAGATAGATGATTCGCGTGATGACAAAAACAATCGCCAACAAGTCGATAAGCCATCCCGCTGTTTGCGTGGTATGCGCCATCAACACACCCACAGCAAACAATATGAATGCCTCGAAACTATTCTGGTGTGCCGCCACCGCTCGGGCACCCAACCCCGTGAGCTGCGCCTGCTGTTGGCGCGGCAAGTGGTTGTTGTAACCACCCTGCTCTTTCATGGCCGTAGTCACGGGCATGCGCGCAACGTAAATCAACACAGCACTGATAAACACACACCAGAAGGGAATACTCATCAAGCGGCCTCTTTGGTGACCTCGGGCAACGGCGCCTCTGTTGGGGTATAGACCATCACGTCGAGAACGTCGGAATGAAACTCGCGGCGATACAACACGAACACGACACCGGCACTCATCAACATGAACAACCAGGGGCTGACGAACCAGGCCAGCATGGACATGCCGAAGTAATAGGAGCGCAAGCCGAAGTTGAACTGGTTGGCCGCCAGAGAGATCACTCGGGCCGCGCGCGAAGCGAATGCCCTTCGCTCCTGTTCAGACACATGGCGCTCACCCGCCATCGGCGCCGAGCCGACCAGGATGGCCGCGAAGTTGTACTGGCGCATGCACCAGCTGAACGTGAAGAAGGCGTAGACAAATACCAGCGCCAGGGCCAGCAACTTGATCTCCGACATGCCCTGGGAAGCTTGTTGCACCATCGGAATGTCCGCCAGCAAGGACAACGCCCTGTCGGATGATCCCAGTACGGTAAGAATGCCGGCCAGGATAATCAGCGTGCTTGAGGCAAAGAACGAAGCATTGCGCTCCAGGTTTCCGATCACGCTGGCGTCGGCAATGCGGTTGTCTCGCAGCAACATGCGGCGCATCCAGTCTTCGCGGTACAAATGCAGGACACTGGCCAGGCACGCCGTATCGCGGCCCTTCCAGGTCGCATAACGGGTATAGCCGCCCCAGCAGATGACAAACCAGAATGCAGCGAGAATATGGATCAGATTGGCATGGATGAACGACATGCAGGTCCTTTCGATTAAATGGCGGAACACCGAAATCCTGTGGGAGCGAGCCTGCTCGCGATAGCGCTACTGCATTCAGTACAGCTACCGCGAGCAGGCTCGCTCCCACATCCGGATTTTGCAATGCTTCGACGTTAGCTCACGGGAAAAGACACTGCCTCACGCCCATAAAAAATGCCCCGTATCGATTGATACGGGGCATTTCTGTGTTCCTCCAATGACTCGCTTGTAACGGGTCAGTGAAGCTTAAGCCAAAGCCTCGGCGCGCTTGCCCAGCAAACGATCGCAGACCACGGCGACCACCAGGGTCATCACCGAAGGCACCAGCCACGCCAGACCCTGCTCACTCAGCGGCAGGTGAGCCAGTTGTGCGGGCATCCAGTCAGCCAAGCCCGCGCCCTTGAGCGCATCGATCAAACCGAAGAGGAACGACACCAGCATCACCGGGCCGATGATACGGCTGTGCTCATGCCAGAAGTCCTTGCAGAAGCTCAGGGCGACCAGAGCGATGCACGGCGGGTAGATCGCGGTCAGGACCGGGATCGAGAACGCGATCAGCTTGGTCAGACCCAAGTTGGACACCAGCAGCGAGAACGCGGCAAGGATGATCACCAGGGTCTTGTAGGACAGTGGCAGTACGCGGCTGAAGTATTCGGCGCAGGCGCAGGTCAGGCCTACTGCAGTCACCAGGCACGCCAGGGAGATCAGCACCGCGAGGAAACCGCTGCCGAGCGAACCGAAGGTGTGCTGCACATAAGCGTGCAATACCGCCGCGCCGTTGGTCGCGCCGACAGCCACTTCGTGGCTGCCGGAACCCAGACGGAACAGGCTGATGTACACCAGTGCCAGGCCCACGCCGGCAATCAGGCCGGCAATGATCGCGTAACGGGTGATCAGCGCCGGCGATTCAACGCCACGGGAGCGGATGGCGTTGACGATCACAATGCCGAACACCAGCGCGCCAAGGGTATCCATGGTCAGGTAACCATTGATGAAACCCTGGGAGAACGGTGCGGCGACATATTCAGGGGTTGCCTGACCGATGTCACCCGCCGGCAAGGCGAATGCCGCGATGCCCAATACCGCCAGGGCAATGATCTTCAGTGGCGCGAGGAAACGCCCCACAGTGTCCAGCAAACGGCCCGGGTAGAGCGAGATGAAGAACACCAGCAGGAAATACACCGAGCTGTACAGGAACAGCGCCAGTGGGCTTTCGCCAGTCAGCGGCGCCAGCCCCACTTCGAAAGACACGGTCGCGGTACGCGGCGTGGCGAACAGCGGACCAACGGCCAGGTAGCAGGCAGCGGCCAGCAGACCACCGGCGACTTTGCCGATCGGGCTGCTCAAGGCATCCATGGCGCCCCCGACCTTGGCCAACGCGACCACGGTGACTACCGGCAGGCCTACCGCCGTGACCAGAAAGCCCAGCGCCGCCATCCAGACGTTAGGCCCGGACTGCAAACCGACGATAGGAGGGAAGATGATGTTGCCAGCCCCGACGAAAAGGGCAAACGTCATAAAACCAAGCGCCAGGATGTCCTGACCTTTCAACACTTTCATTAAGGAAATACCACACTGCTGAATCGGAATTTAGAGAGGGATTTCCCTATGGGTGAGGGAAATGCTGCCGGTCCGTATAGGACTGACCCGTTTAGCGTGAAGCTGCCTTGTGGGCGGCGAACGCAAAAATAGCGAGTAGCCTAACGAATTTGGCCCGAAAACGCACTGTTAGAGGGCGAACATTCCGATGCACGACATCTTTGTGTCGCGTTTTCGCATGTTAATGGTTGTCGCCTGTAACCCCGCTATCGCGAGCAGGCTCGCTCCCACAGTTGAAACGTATTCCATTGTGGGAGCGAGCCTGCTCGCGATGGCGCCAGCGCAGTCAACCCGGAAACGACAAAGGCCACCCGAAGGTGGCCTTTGTTTGGTGAAGCGTCAGCTAAGCGCGAAGCTTACTTGACAGCCCAACCAGTCAGCTCGGCCAGGGCCTTGCCGATGTCTGCCAGCGAACGCACGGTTTTGACGCCTGCGTCTTGCAGAGCAGCGAATTTCTCGTCTGCAGTGCCTTTACCGCCGGAGATGATTGCACCTGCGTGGCCCATGCGCTTGCCCGGAGAGTCCGGGTCTTCGATGGCGTGCACGGCGTCCAGGCGCAAGCCGTCGAAGCGGTATTCGAGCAACCACATCAGGGCGTTTTCGATAAAGAAATCC
>NZ_JBNNVQ010000135.1:0-13568 GCF_050280625.1 Pseudomonas sp. NPDC089569 | reverse complement strand
CTCCACGCGCTCTCCCGACGGGGAACAGCTTGTAGGAGCCAGGCTTGCCGGCGAAGGCGTACCTGAGATCGCTTTCGCCGGCAAGCCTGGCTCCTACAGGACTGGTCGATGGCTGTGCTTTGACTTTGGCTTTTGATCTTGATCTTGACCTTCTTGCCCCCTCGAGACGCCGAACGAAAGGGGCAAGAGCCCTTGGTTACTTGGGGCTCTTCCAAGTAACCCGCCGTCAGGGCGGAACCGCCAGTGGCCGTGACCGAAGCAACGGATATCCCCCACCCCAGATCCGCGAAAGACTTTTGAAGGTGACCTCTAAAGCCCCCACCACAACGACACCGAAACAAACCCGACAATCACTCGCTACGACTCAGACTTGCCAACCTCATACTCACGCAACTTATTAGCAATGGTGGTATGCGAAACACCAAGGCGCTTACCCAATTGCCGACTGCTCGGATGCTCAGCGTACAAACACTCAAGCACCGCCTTCTCAAAGCGCCCGACAATCTCATCCAGCCCCCCCTCCAGCGAAAAATCGCCAAGTGGCTGACGCACGCCATAGTCCGGCAAACGAATATGCTCCGCCTTGACCGTTCCGCCATCACACAGCGAAACCGCCTGGAACAATACGTTTTCCAATTGCCGGACATTGCCCGGCCAGTGGTAATGACTCAGTCGCTCCATGGCTGCCGGGGCGAGTTTGGGCAATGGGCAACCGATCTGGCGGCTGGCCTGGTCGAGGAAGTGCTCCACCAGCGGCGACAAACCGTCAAGGCATTCGCGCAGAGGAGGAATGTGCAGCGACAGCACGTTCAAGCGATGGTACAGATCCTGGCGAAACTCACCGCGCGCGCACAATTCGGACAAATCGACCTGAGTCGCACAGATCACCCGCACATCGAGGTAGACCTCTTCATCGCTGCCCACACGCCGGAAGCAACCGTCCTGCAGAAAGCGCAGCAATTTCACCTGCAAACGCGGGCTCATTTCGCCGACACCGTCGAGAAACAGCGTACCGCCCGCCGTCAGTTCCAACAGGCCGAGCTTGCCCTCGGCCCGCGCCCCTTCGAATGCACCGGGACCGTAGCCGAACAGTTCGGTCTCTGCCATGGACTCCGGCAACCCTGCGCAGTTGAGCGCCATCAAGGGTGATTGCCCACGCGGGCTGGCCAAATGGCAGGCGCGCGCCAGCAGTTCCTTGCCGGTGCCAGTTTCCCCTTCGATCAAAAGCGGTGCATCCAGCGGTGCCATGCGCCGGGCTTCGCGCACCACGCCCGCCATCACTTTCGAGCTTTGAAAGATGCTGTCGAAGCCTCGCAACTCCTGCTTGCGCACGTTATAGATACGCTCGCCCACACGGTCGGCGCGGTGCAGTGTCAGCACGGCACCGGCCATGGCTTCACTGTCGTCATGCTCCGATTGCAAAGGGGCGATGTCAGCCAGAAACACATCACCCTTGACCTTGACCCGCAACCCGTTGATCCGCGATTTGTTGGTGCGCACCAGCTCCGGCAAATCGAAATCCTCGGCATAGCGCGACAGCGGAATGCCCGGAACTTCATCGACGCGCACGCCCAGCAACTGCGCCGCCGCCCGGTTGGCCGCCACGATCGAGCCGCCCATGTCGATCGACAGCACCGGAAACTCCAGGGCGCCGAGCAGCGCATTGAGCTCCATGTGCCGACGCTCGCTGGGCATCAGCCCTACTCGCTTGACGCCGAAAACCCCCGCAATCGCCTCGAATTTCGGACGCAATGCCTGGAACTGGATATTGATCAGATTCGGACAGTGCAGGTAGATCGCGTTGCCGTGTTCACCGCCCACCTCGCCACGAGCGACGTTGATGCCGTACTCGACCAGCAGATTGAGAATGTCGCGCAGGATACCGATGCGGTTCTGGCAGTGGACTTTGATACGCATAGAGAGGCCCGAACTAGGATGGAGGAGGTCTGCGGCAGGATTTTTCTGCGCTAGCGCTCAGTTAGTCGTCAAGATTATGTGACAGTTGTAGGGCTTTTCCCACCCGCCCATCTCAACATCTGCGCAGCAGCAACCATGGCGTAACGAATACTTTACGAAAAATGAGGCATTTCACTCAGAGAAACCGCGTAGGCAGGCTGCAATACCGCGAACCATGGGGTATTTCTAAGTCCATGGCTGGACATAACAAGAATGAATCCCTTAGCAGGAGAGCTGTATGAAGCAGACGCAATACGTGGCTCGCGAGCCCGATGCGCAAGGTTTTATCGACTACCCCGCCGAAGAACACGCGGTGTGGAATACGCTGATCACTCGCCAACTGAAAGTGATCGAAGGGCGTGCGTGCCAGGAATACCTGGACGGCATCGAAAAACTCGGCCTGCCCCATGACCGCATTCCGCAACTGGGCGAAATCAACAAAGTCCTGGGCGAAACCACCGGTTGGCAGGTTGCCCGCGTTCCGGCATTGATCCCCTTCCAGACTTTTTTCGAATTGCTCGCCAGCAAGCAGTTTCCGGTAGCGACCTTCATTCGCACCCGCGAAGAACTGGATTACCTGCAGGAACCGGACATTTTCCACGAGATTTTCGGCCACTGCCCGCTGCTGACCAACCCCTGGTTCGCCGAATTCACCCACACCTACGGCAAGCTCGGCCTGAAGGCGACCAAGGAAGAACGCGTGTACCTGGCGCGTCTGTACTGGATGACGATCGAGTTCGGTCTGCTCGACACCCCACAAGGTCAACGCATCTACGGCGGCGGAATCCTGTCTTCGCCCAAAGAGACCGTGTACTGCCTGTCGAACGAGCCCGAGCATCAGGCATTCGATCCGCTGGAATGCATGCGCACGCCGTATCGCATCGACATCCTGCAGCCGCTGTACTTTGTTTTGCCGAACCTCAAGCGTCTGTTCGATCTGGCCCACGAAGACATCATGGGCATGGTCAAGCAAGCGATGCAGATGGGGTTGCACGCACCTAAATTTCCGCCAAAAGCCGCCTGAACCGCGACTTTTACGATCAAGTGAGTCTGTCGGCGAACCATGCTTTACATTAGCGTGGCAAGGCTGGCAGCCGATTTCCAACCATAAGAATTCAGGTACATATCATGTCGACATTGAACCAAGCCCATTGCGAAGCCTGCCGCGCCGATGCCCCACAGGTCAGCGACGAAGAACTGCCGGTTCTGATCAAGCAGATTCCAGACTGGAACATCGAAGTTCGCGACAGCATCATGCAGCTGGAAAAAGTCTTCCTGTTCAAAAACTTCAAGCACGCACTGGCGTTCACTAACGCCGTCGGTGAAATCTCCGAGGCCGAAGGCCATCACCCTGGCCTGCTGACCGAGTGGGGCAAAGTGACCGTTACCTGGTGGAGCCACTCGATCAAGGGCCTGCACCGCAACGACTTCATCATGGCCGCACGCACCGACGACGTGGCCAAGGATGCCGAGGGCCGCAAGTAATGCATTTCGACACCATCGGCCGGGTGCCCGGCGACCCGATCCTCGGCCTGATGGAGGCCTATGCGCAGGACCCTAACCCGCGCAAGTTCGACCTTGGCGTGGGCGTCTACAAAGACGCCCAGGGCCTGACCCCGATTCTCCAATCGGTGAAGCTGGCCGAAGCGCGACTGGTGGATCGCCAGTCCACTAAGACCTACATCGGCGGTCATGGCGAACCGGCATTCGGCAAAGCCATCAGCGAACTGGTGCTCGGCGCCGATTCGCGCCTGATTGCTGAAAAACGTGCCGGAGCCACCCAGACGCCCGGCGGTACCGGCGCGCTGCGCCTGAGCGCCGACTTCATCGCCCAGTGCCTGCCGGGACGTGGTGTGTGGTTGAGCAATCCGACCTGGCCGATCCACGAAACCATTTTCGCCACGGCGGGAGTGAAGGTCAGCCACTACCCCTACGTGGACAGCGACAACCGCCTCGATGTCGACGCGATGCTCGCGGTGCTGAACCAGGCACCCAAGGGCGATGTGGTGCTGCTGCACGCCTGCTGTCACAACCCGACCGGTTTCGACCTGTCCCATGACGACTGGCACCGGGTGCTGGACGTGGTGCGTCGGCGTGAATTGCTGCCACTGATCGATTTTGCCTACCAGGGCTTCGGCGACGGTCTGGAACAGGACGCCTGGTCGACCCGGTTGTTCGCTGCCGAGTTGCCGGAAATGCTGATCACCAGCTCCTGCTCGAAGAACTTCGGCCTGTACCGCGACCGTGCCGGCGCCTTGATTGTTTGCGCAAAAACCGCCGAGAAACTGGTGGACATCCGCAGTCAGCTGGCCAACATCGCCCGCAACCTGTGGTCCACGCCACCGGACCATGGCGCCGCCGTGGTGGCAACCATCCTCAGCGATCCAGAGCTGAAAAACCTCTGGAGCGACGAAGTGGACACCATGCGCGTGCGCATCGCGCAACTGCGCAGCGGCCTGCTGGAAGCTTTGGAACCCTACGGTTTACGCGAACGCTTCGCCCATATCGGCGTGCAACGCGGGATGTTTTCCTACACCGGTTTGACACCGGGGCAAGTGAAAGACCTGCGCGATCACCATAGCGTCTATATGGTCAGCTCCGGCCGTGCCAACGTTGCCGGGATCGACGCCACACGCCTGGACCTGCTGGCCGAGGCGATCGCCAAGGTCTGCAAGTAAGCCCTATCCCCATGTGGGAGCGAGCCTGCTCGCGATAGCGGTGCCTCAGTCCGATTTAATGTCGACTGACACACCGCGATCGCGAGCAGGCTCGCTCCTACAGGGGGGTTCCCCGCGATAGACATATTCCTGTCTAGACAACCCCGCCCGTCGAAACAATTGGATATAAAGTCTGATTGTCATTTCTCGTGCTGTATCCTGCCCAGGCTTTTTTGAAAGCGCGGATCTACCAGATCTATCAACAGACTTAGCGAGGAGCGCACCCATGCACGAGATTCCGAATCTCCCCTTCCCAAGCCTGCACGTACCTGAGCAGACGACCACGCAACAAGCCGGCGCCCAAAAGCCCGAGCCGAAAGAAGCCTCTGACAGCCGAAAGACTGACAGCGAAGACTGAAACACCCGCCGTACAGACTGTGTGGAAAGCGCTAACATGCGCTTTCCACACCGCCTGAATCCGATCGCCATGACCGAAGAATTCGATGAACGCCAAGCCGAGCTGTTGATCGGCACTACCGAGAAAATGATCGAGATCTGGAGCCGCCTCTCTCCTGAGAAACAAGCTGCCCTGCTCGCCCGATTCGGTAGCGAAGAAAATGCGCTGGCGGCCCTGGTCACCACGCAACTCGTGGCGCCGGCCAAGTCCTGATGGATCCGTCCGGCAAATAGTTTTACTTTTTCACAATCCACGGGCACCGACGCCGCTATCATAAGCAGCCTATCTAATTCTGCTTCTCCGTGGACCCATCCCCATGCCTCAAGACCAGCGCCCCCTGGCGGTCACGCTGCAAGTTGTTTCCATCGTTCTGTTTACCTTTATCGGCTACCTCAATATCGGCATTCCCCTGGCCGTGCTGCCGGGATATGTCCACAGTGATCTGGGTTTTGGTGCGGTCATCGCCGGGCTGGTCATCAGCGTGCAGTACCTCGCCACCCTGCTCAGTCGCCCGGCCGCAGGGAAAATCATCGATAACAAGGGCAGCAAGCTGGCGGTGATGTACGGCCTGGCTGGCTGCGGCCTGAGTGGCGTGTTCATGCTGATTTCAGCCTGGACGCAAAGCTTGCCGGTGTTGAGCCTTATCAGCCTGTTGATCGGTCGCCTGGTGCTCGGCAGTGCGGAAAGCCTGGTGGGCTCAGGCTCGATTGGCTGGGGCATCGGTCGGGTCGGCGCGACGAATACCGCCAAGGTCATCTCCTGGAATGGCATCGCCAGTTATGGCGCGCTGGCCGTCGGCGCACCGCTGGGTGTACTGCTGGTCAACAAGCTGGGCCTGTGGAGCATGGGCGTGAGCATTGTGCTGCTGGCGGTTCTTGGCCTGCTGCTGGCCTGGCCGAAAACGGCTGCACCGATCGTGGCCGGTGAACGCCTGCCGTTCATGCATGTGCTTGGACGAGTGCTGCCCCACGGGTGCGGACTGGCACTGGGTTCAATTGGCTTTGGCACGATTGCCACTTTCATCACCTTGTACTACGCCACCCGGCACTGGGATAACGCGGTGCTGTGCCTCAGCCTGTTCGGCGCTTGCTTCATCGGCGCTCGGCTGTTGTTCGGCAACCTGATCAATCGCCTCGGCGGCTTTCGCGTCGCGATTGCCTGTCTGTCAGTGGAAACCCTCGGCCTGCTGCTCTTGTGGCTGGCACCGGACGCACATTGGGCGCTGGCAGGCGCGGCATTGAGCGGCTTCGGTTTCTCGCTGGTGTTCCCGGCGCTGGGCGTGGAAGCGGTCAATCTGGTGCCCGCCTCCAGCCGGGGGGCGGCAGTCGGTGCCTATTCATTGTTCATCGACTTGTCACTGGGGATCACCGGGCCACTGGCCGGTGCGATTGCTGCTGGGTTCGGCTTCGCTTCGATCTTCCTTTTTGCCGCCCTTGCCGCCTTGAGCGGTTTGCTGCTCAGCCTCTATCTGTACCGCCAGGCACCGAAACAGCGCGAGACCCGCGACGCGCTTCAGTAATCGACCTTGCCGCGTCCTGCCTTGATGGTGCCACGCTTGCTCTTGGATTCGAGCCGCCGCGTCTTCGACCCCAGCGTCGGCTTGGTCGGGCGACGCTTCTTCTCGACCTTGACGGCGCTGAGGATCAGCTCGGTCAATCGCTCCAGCGCATCGGCACGGTTTTGCTCCTGGGTCCGGTATTGCTGGGCCTTGATGATCAACACCCCTTCGCCGGTGATCCGACTGTCGCGCAGCGCCAGCAATCGTTCCTTGTAGAACTCGGGCAAGGACGAAGCCGGAATATCAAAGCGCAGGTGCACGGCACTGGAAACCTTGTTGACGTTTTGGCCGCCGGCGCCCTGTGCGCGGATATAAGTCAACTCGATTTCGGCATCGGGCAGATGCACGTTGTTGGAAATCTTCAGCATTGCACGCTCATCGCGACTCCAGAGACTCTTGCCACCCAAGATACCCTTGAACCTGATGCATTCAGGTACTTGGCCGCTCAGCGCCTCACTATACATCGTGCATGTTCAGACGGTTCTGGAATCAAGCAGCGACATACGGTGCGACAAGACTGAGCCTCAGTCGCCCAGTCTGGATAGGGGCGAACTCCAGATTCCGGCAGGTCTTGTCCAGACTTCCCCCCACTTTAAAACCATTCAACTACTACACGAGACAGGTTAATTATAAGTATTCCCCTACAACATCTTAAGAAAACCCCTTCCTTGACATGACGGTAAAATCAATTAAATCCGATAACCTTCAAGTAAATAAATGAAACAACGCACTGTTAATTTCGCCTCAGTTCCTCACAGCACATTGAATTTCCCACCGCTATTTCCAGATATATATCCATACCCATCAGGCATTGCGAAAACCGCCAGCAAGTCAACAAAGGAGACAACCGGGAAACGCAAGACCAGACGCTGGTTTCAAACCTGACTCCAACAAACTTGTTCACATTGCGTTTTCTCGCTGCTCAGGCAGGCGCAAGGTGAATGCTGCTCGCAGAAACGCCAGGCACCCTCCTTCCGACGGTGATCGAAGTGCATGTATTGATCGTGACCAGTCGAAAATCGATACGCGTTGAGGTTCCGGACAAAGATACGTGACCTCCCTCAAAGATATGACACTCCATTTGAAAGTCGTATCTGATGCCCTAGGCAATCTCCCCGATAAAACCACCTCAATACTTGGCCTGCAGACCGCCAGGATGATAACGCCGAAAATACATTGACCGTGGCCTGAACCCGACCAGCGTATCGATAGATGGCTTTACATCATGGATTCCTTGAAACTAATCATGCCTTTAATCAGGTTAATTCATGTTCAATAAAACGCTTAAAAAAGAGTTGGCAGCCAGAACTGCCGAGGTTGCGGGATACAAAGGACTGGTCGCGGCATTACACCGCTCCATGGCAGTGGCGGAGTTCAGCCTGGATGGCAAAATCCTTGATGCCAACGAAAACTTCCTGAAGATCATGGGCTACCGTGCTGAACAACTGACAGGAAAGCTACATCAGAACTTTTGCTCGCCCGCGCAGGTGTCTGACAAGAAGTACGGTGAATTCTGGGATCAACTGCGAGCCGGCAAGTTTGTCTCCGGGACCTTTCAACGCATCACCGGGCGCGGCCAGACAGTTTGGCTGGAGGCCAGTTACAACCCGGTTCTGGACGAATCCGGGCGCGCAATCAAAGTGGTGAAATATGCGCTTGACGTTACGGAGCAGACAGTCAAGGAAGCTGATATCCGCGGCAAACTTGCCGCACTTGATCGAGCCATGGCGGTCATCGAATTTGATCTGGGTGGCAATATCCTGACCGCCAACGATAACTTCCTGAGAACCATGGGCTACACCTTGACTGACTTGAAAGGCAAGCAACACCGAATGTTTTGCGAGCCGGCCCTGGCCAACAGCAGTGAATACACCGAGTCATGGCGCCGTCTCAACACGGGCGAGTTTTTTAGCGGGCAGTACAAGCGCATAGCCAAGCATGGCAGGGTCGTCTGGCTGGAGGCCACTTACAACCCCGTTTACGATGCCGAAGGAAATCTCTGCAAGATCGTCAAATTTGCCAGCGACATCTCCGCACGAGTGGAAAGGATCGAGGAAGAATCTCGTGGCGCATCCCGCGCCTATCACATTTCCGCTGAAACGGAGAAAGCCGCCGAATACGGCGCCCAGGTCATTCAGCAAACGGCCAGGGAAATGCGTCTGATCGCGGACAATATTGGCGCTTCAGCAAGCCTGGTCAGCCAATTGGGTGCTCACTCCGAACAGATCACCGCCATCGTCAATACCATTCGCGGCATTGCCGACCAAACCAATCTCCTTGCACTCAATGCCGCTATCGAAGCGGCGCGGGCAGGCGATCAAGGCCGAGGATTCGCAGTGGTTGCCGATGAAGTGCGGCAGCTGGCCGGACGTACCAGCCGCTCGACGTCCGAGATCAGCGAAATGATCAACATGATCCTGTCCGAAACCAGGGACGCGGTTACCAGCATGAACACAACCCAGGAAGGTGCTCAACGCGGCGTCGCCCTGGCAGACCAGGCAGGTTCGGTCATCCTGCAGATCCGCAGCGGAGCCAGTGATGCCGTCGAGGCGGTCAGCATGTTTGCCGCCAAGTTTGACGAACCCGAGATCATTCCTGTCCCTGCTGTCGGTTGAGCCCGGGCGTTTGCCCAGCTCACCATAAGACGCCTTGCACAACACAATGCATGCGCGTCCCGAGCGACGATCCACAAAAAAACCGGCACATGGCCGGTTTTTTTGTTTCTACGTCAGGTGTTACTTCGCGATGGAGCCGACAGCCTGCAAGCCATGCTGCGCACTGCGCTTGTTCTTGATGCCGTAGCAGACCCACATGAACACGACCCACACCGGAATCGCGTACACCGAGATCTGGATGCCCGGGATCAACAGCATCACGCCAAGAATGAACACCACGAACGCCAGGCAGATGAAATTGCCGTAGGGGTACCACAGTGCCTTGAACAGCGGCACCTGCCGCGTCTTGTTCAGGTGCTGGCGGAACTTGAAGTGCGAGTAGCTGATCATCGCCCAGTTGATCACCAGAGTGGCCACCACCAGCGACATCAACAGTTCCAGCGCATTTTGCGGGATCAGGTAGTTGAGCAACACCGCGATCAGCGTCACCGCCGCCGAGGCCAGGATCGAACGCACCGGCACGCCGCGCTTGTCGATCTTCGCCAGCGCTTTGGGCGCATCGCCCTGCTCGGCCATGCCCAGCAACATACGGGCGTTGCAGTAGGTGCCACTGTTGTACACGGACAATGCGGCGGTCAGCACCACGAAGTTGAGGATATGCGCGGCAGTGTTGCTGCCCAGCATCGAGAACACCTGGACAAACGGGCTGCCGCTGTAGGCATCGCCCGAAGCGTTCAAGGTTGCCAGCAGACTGTCCCAAGGTGTCAACGACAGCAGAACTACCAGGGCACCGATGTAGAAAATCAGGATCCGGTAGATCACCTGGTTGATCGCCTTCGGGATCACGGTTTTCGGCTTGTCGGCTTCGGCTGCGGTAAAACCGAGCATTTCCAGGCCGCCGAAGGAGAACATGATGATCGCCATGGCCATCACCAGACCGCTGACGCCATTGGGGAAGAACCCGCCATGGGACCAGAGATTGCTGACCGAGGCTTGTGGGCCGCCGTGGCCGCTGACCAGCAGATAGCTGCCCAGGCCGATCATGCCGACGATGGCCACGACCTTGATGATCGCGAACCAGAACTCGGCTTCGCCGAAGACTTTGACATTGGCCAGGTTAATCGCGTTGATCAGCACGAAGAAAGCGGCAGCCGTGGCCCAGGTCGGGATGTCCGGCGCCCAGTAATGGATGTATTTGCCGACGGCAGTCAGTTCCGACATGCCGACCAGGATGTACAGGATCCAGCAGTTCCAGCCCGACAGAAAACCGGCGAAACCACCCCAGTATTTGTGGGCGAAGTGGCTGAAGGAACCGGCTACCGGCTCTTCGACGATCATTTCGCCCAATTGGCGCATGATCATGAAGGCAATGAAGCCGCAGATGGCGTAGCCGAGGATCATCGACGGTCCGGCGGATTTCAGTACCCCGGCCGAGCCGAGGAACAATCCGGTACCAATGGCGCCACCCAGGGCGATCAATTGAATGTGGCGATTTTTCAGGCCGCGTTTCAGCTCGCCCGAATGCGAGTTTTGTCCACTCATGAAAAGGGTCTCACGCAAGGTTTGATGATGTTCGGTAGACGTTGTTGTTTGGGAGAAACACTAAGCGGCACCGATCAAACCCCAGCGCAGGCACCAGGAGTTCAGCGTATTTACAACGGTCATGCGTCACCTGTTTGTTTTTATCTGTGACGAAATCGAACCCGACACGCTTGTGGCGCGGCGGAGTGAACAAGGCGGATAGCCTTGAGGTTTGCACGTCTGTGCAGGAGGTCACAGGTAAAACGCGGCGCATTGTACACCGCCAACCCCCTGCTGCCAGACACCACTGGATCAGTGTGTCGGTTGCCGGGATTGCCTGTGTCCGCAACGAGCAGCTCGAGCGGAAGCAAAAAATGAGTCAGGCCTTTGCGGGCCATGGACGGGGACGAAGGAAAAACCGGCCCGCGTGGAGAACTGGAAATGGATTGCGGCGTTCATGGCGCCTCCTTTTTGTTATCGACCTGCACGACAGGCATGGCGCGCATGACACCGTGACTGAGAGGGTGAAACAAGCGGGCTAGAGCGCTGGGGATCGGGGACTCGGGCGTTCGAATGGAAGGTTTTTCTTACAGCGTTCAGAGACTGATGATTCCACGGGGCAGATCCGTGGATTTCGTCAGGTTTTCGTTACGGGGCGTAAAGGCTGTTTTCCATTTTGGAATGCAGAGTGCTGCCACTGACGCTTTCGCGGGCAAGCCTCGCTCCTACAGTCTCCGCACCGTAGGAGCGAGGCTTGCCCGCGAAGAGGCCCTCAAAAACGATTCAAAACCCAAGCTCGGCGCAAAAAAAACGCCAACCCGAAGGTTGGCGTTTTTTATTGTTGCTTGCAGCTTGCCGCTGCCTTACTCCGGCTTGCGGCGCCCAAACCCCGGACGCTGCCCGGCACCGGCCGGACCGCCACGACGCTTGCCCGATGGCGCGTCGTCGACCAGGCTGATGCCCGGACGCTTTTTCGGCGCTGGCTTGGCCGGACGCCTGGTGTCGGCCGGACGGTCCGCCACCGGTGTACCACGTCCCGCCGGAGCACCACGACCCTCGCCGCGTTCAGTGCGACCGTTGGCCGGACGCGGAGCGCGTGGTGCGCGCTCGCCATCCTGACGCGCTGCCGGCTTACGGGCTGGACGCTCACCTTCGATCTGCGGCTCGCGGGCCGGGCGCGGACCGGCAGCCGGTGCATCGATGGCCGGACGCAGGGTACGCACGCGCTCGGTGCGGGCCATTGGCCGCGACGATTTGCGCTGCATCCGCTCAAGCTTGTCCTTGCTCTTGGCGTTCAGTTGCGGCATCGCCACCGGCGTCAGGCCAACCTCGGCGCTGAGGATGTCGACTTCGTACTGGCTCATTTCGCGCCAGCGGCCCATCGGCAGATCGGAGTTGAGGAACACCGGACCGAAACGCACACGCTTCAGGCGGCTGACCACCAGGCCCTGGGATTCCCACAAACGACGCACTTCACGGTTACGGCCTTCCATCACCACGCAGTGATACCAGTGGTTGAAACCTTCGCCACCCGGCGCCTGCTGGATATCGGTGAAGCGTGCCGGCCCGTCTTCGAGCACGACGCCCGCCTTCAGGCGCTCGATCATCTCGTCATCGACTTCGCCGCGCACACGCACGGCGTATTCGCGGTCCATTTCGTAGGACGGGTGCATCAGGCGGTTGGCCAGTTCACCGTCGGTGGTGAACATCAGCAATCCGGTGGTGTTGATGTCCAGGCGGCCGATGTTGATCCAGCGCCCTTCTTTCGGACGTGGCAGCTTGTCGAACACGGTCGGACGGCCTTCCGGGTCGTCACGGGTGCAAATTTCGCCATCGGGCTTGTTGTACATGATCACGCGGCGGACCGACTCGGCGGCCTCTTCGCGCTTGATCACCTTGCCATCGATGGTAATGGCGTCATGCAGGTCGACGCGCAGGCCAAGGGTGGCGTCTTTGCCATTGACCTTGATCCGGCCCTGGCTGATCCAGGCTTCCACATCGCGGCGCGAGCCGACGCCGATGCGGGCGAGGACTTTCTGCAGTTTTTCGCCTGCTGGGCCGATTGGCTGGTCGTCTTGCTGGTCGTTGATACTCATCTGGGCACCTCCCGGTGTGGTCTGTTCAGAATGCTCTGAATTGAGCGTCCTAAAGGGATGTAAATCTGTGTCTTTGGGCGAAGCGCTCGCCAAAGGGTCGCGAATCATACGCGCATGCGGGCGTTAGCGCATCAGAGACTAGCTGATGGAGACCAGATTATTTGCTTTTCCGCCGACCGGTGAATCTCACCCCGATTCCCCGTAGGAGCCAAGCTTGCTGGCGAAGAGGCCGGCATATCAATATTGAATGTGCTCGCCTCTTCGCCAGCAAGCTTGGCTCCTACGGGATCAGGGTCAATCTTCGAGTTCGCGGCGCTCGGCTTCGATGGCTTCGGCCAGTGCCAAGGCTTCGGCCTCTTCGTCACTGAGTTCAGGTTGCGGAGGTTCAAGCGCGGCAACGGCGGCCAGGAGTTTTTCCCGGGCTTCGGCGACGCCTAGAATGTCGTCTTCCAGCGCCGGCTCCGGTTCGATGTCCGCTTCTGGCTCAGGCTCTGCTTGTGTTGCTTCAACATCTCGCTCGATTTGCGGTTGCTCCGACTCGAACCCAGGCATCTCACCATCACGCAACAAATCGTCGAAGTCGGTCTTGAGCCCTTCCTCCATGCTGTCCAGCTCCAGCAGCAAGGTATGGAAGCTGGTTTCTTCCTTGGGCTCTTCCGGTTCGGCACTGGCGTCCGCCAACTCTTGAAGGCCCGGCGGCACCGGGGC
>NZ_JBNNVQ010000134.1:0-13749 GCF_050280625.1 Pseudomonas sp. NPDC089569 | reverse complement strand
ACCATTCGCGTTGGTCACTGCATCCAGGCTCTCCTTCCACTCCACCCATGGCAAGGTCTTGCCAAAGAAGGTGGAGCGTCTGAAGTCGACAGCGAACGCCATACCGCAACAAAGGTCTGCTCCCTGTATATGTGAACTCATCGACCCAAGGAGATGCTGACATGTCCGAACCATTGACCCTCAATCAACGCATAGTCCTGGCCTCGCGTCCGACGGGCGCGCCTACACCGGAAAATTTCCGCCTGGAGCGGGTCGCGCTACCTGAGCTGGCTGACGGCCAGGTACTGCTCAAGACGCTTTATCTGTCGCTGGACCCTTACATGCGCGGGCGCATGAGTGATGCGCCGTCTTACGCTGAACCGGTGAAAATCGGTGAAGTCATGACCGGTGGGGCGGTCAGCCGGGTCGAACGCTCGCTCAATCCCAGGTTTCAGGAGGGCGATCTGGTAGTCGGTGCAACCGGCTGGCAAAGCCATAGCATCAACGACGGTCGCAGCATCATGCCAATTCCCTCCGGTCTGCCGAGCCCGTCGATGGCACTGGGCGTGCTCGGCATGCCGGGTATGACGGCCTACATGGGCCTGATGGACATCGGGCAGCCGAAAGCGGGGGAGACCTTGGTGGTCGCCGCAGCATCCGGCGCGGTTGGATCGGTGGTCGGGCAGGTGGCGAAGATCAAAGGTCTGCGCGCCGTGGGCGTAGCCGGTGGTGCGGACAAGTGCCGCTATGTGGTCCAAGAGTTGGGTTTTGATGCCTGCCTGGATCACAAGAGTCCGACCTTTGCCCAGGAGCTGGCGCAAGCGTGCCCCAATGGTATCGACATCTATTATGAAAACGTCGGTGGCAAGGTGTTCGATGCCGTGGTGCCTCTGCTCAATCCCAAGGCGAGGATTCCGTTATGCGGCCTGATCGCTTCCTACAACGCCAGTGAGGCGCCGAGCGGGCCGGATCGACTGCCGTCATTGCAGCGTACGCTGCTGACCAAGCGCGTGCGGATCCAGGGTTTCATCGTTTTCGACGACTACGGTGATCGGCAGCCGGAGTTTGCCAGCGCCATGGCGCCGTGGGTGCGCGATGGCAAAGTGAAGTTTCGCGAAGATGTCGTCGATGGCCTGGAGAACGCGCCCCAGGCGTTTATCGGTCTGCTGGAAGGGCGCAACTTCGGCAAGCTGGTGGTTCGGGTCGCAACATCCGAATAATGGTTGCTGTCATTTGACGCTCAACCGGGGCGCGGGTATAAACCGCGTCTCGTTGTTTAGTCGGATTTTTCCCCCATGAGCTTCAGCCCTTTGATTCGCCAACTGATCGATGCCCTGCGGGTTTTGCCGGGTGTGGGTCAGAAAACCGCCCAGCGCATGGCGTTGCAGTTGCTCGAACGTGATCGCAGCGGCGGTTCGCGATTGGCGTTGGCCCTGAGTCAGGCCATGGACGGAGTGGGTCACTGCCGTTTGTGCCGTACGCTGACCGAAGACGACCTCTGCCCTCAATGTGCCGACGCTCGCCGCGACGATACGTTGCTTTGCGTCGTCGAAGGGCCCATGGATGTCTATGCCGTGGAGCAGACCGGGTTTCGCGGGCGCTACTTCGTGCTCAAGGGCCACCTGTCCCCGTTGGATGGCCTGGGCCCTGAAGCCATCGGTATTCCGCAGCTCATGGCCCGGATCGAAGAGGCGGGAACCTTCACTGAAGTCATTCTCGCCACCAACCCGACCGTGGAAGGTGAAGCGACCGCGCACTACATCGCCCAATTGCTTGCCAGCAAAGGCTTGATCGCTTCACGCATCGCCCATGGTGTGCCCTTGGGCGGCGAGCTGGAGTTGGTGGATGGCGGCACGCTGGCGCATTCGTTCGCCGGGCGCAAACCGATCAGCCTCTGATTTCCGGCGCTTGTACACAAAGCCCTTGTGGGAGCGAGCCGGCTCCGGGCGGCGATCCGACGATTGAAAGCACTTCGATCTGCGTGACGTACACAATCCTGTTGAAAACCAAGCAAGCGCTCGGTTAACGTCGGCGAACCCTTCAGTGGAGTTCGCCGATGCCTCCCTTTCAGGAATACTTCGACCCCAGCCACCAATTGGTCCGTGACAGCGTCAGACGTTTTGTCGAGCGCGAGATTCTTCCGCAGATAGATCAGTGGGAAGAGGCCGAAAGCTTCCCTCGTGAGCTCTACTTGAAGGCCGGTGCGGCAGGGATTCTGGGTATCGGTTATCCACAAAGCCTGGGTGGCAGCCACGAAGGTGATGTGTTTGCCAAGATTGCTGCCAGCGAGGAATTGATGCGCTGTGGATCGGGTGGCCTGGTGGCGGGGTTGGGATCGCTGGATATCGGTCTGCCGCCGATTCTCAAGTGGGCCAGACCTGAAGTCCGGGATCGGGTCGTGCCACTTGTGCTGTCGGGCGAAAGCATCAGCGCGCTGGCCGTCACCGAGCCCGGTGGCGGCTCCGACGTTGCCAACTTGCGAACCCGTGCCGTGCGTGACGGCGACTTTTACCGGGTCAGCGGCAGCAAAACCTTCATCACCAGTGGCGTGCGCGCGGACTTTTATACCGTGGCGGTGCGTACCGGCGAGCCGGGTTTTGCCGGAATCAGTCTGTTGTTGATCGAGAAGGGCACACCCGGTTTCACCGTGGGGCGTCAGTTGAAGAAAATGGGCTGGTGGGCATCGGACACCGCTGAATTGTTCTTCGAGGACTGCCAGGTGCCCGTCGGCAATCTGATCGGCAGTGAAAACATGGGCTTTGCCTGCATCATGGGTAACTTCCAGAGTGAACGACTGGCCCTGGCCCTGATGGCCAACATGACTGCGCAGCTTGCGTTGGAGCAAAGCCTGAAGTGGGCACGCGAGCGTGAGGCCTTCGGCAAACCCATCGGCAAGTTCCAGGTACTCAAGCACCGCCTCGCAGAGATGGCCACCGAGCTGGAAGTCTCACGTGAATTCACTTACCGGCAGGCGGCGAAAATGGCTGCGGGGCAGAGTGTGATCAAGGAAATTTCCATGGCGAAGAATGTTGCTACCGATACGGCAGACCGGATCACCACGGACGCAGTGCAGATTCTCGGTGGGCTGGGTTATATGCGGGAGAGTCTGGTGGAGCGGTTGTACCGGGATTGCCGGATACTTTCGATCGGTGGCGGTACGCGGGAAGTGATGAACGAAATCATCAGCAAGCAGATGGGGTTGTAATTGGCGGTGTGGCGGCCGGCGCTATCGCGAGCAGGCTCGCTCCCACAGGGGATTTGTGAACGACACAGTTCCAGTGTGGGAGCGAGCCTGCTCGCGATGGCGGATTGAAGAACGCCGCTTATTTATCAGTCAGGGCAAACTGCGTCAGGCAGAAAGTCGGGATGCCCATGTCTTCCAGACGCTGCGAGCCACCGAGCTCCGGCAGGTCGATGATCGCCGCGGCTTCGTGAACCCTGGCGCCCATGCGTCGGATCAGGTTCGCCGCCGCAATAAGGGTCCCGCCGGTGGCGATCAGGTCATCGAACATCACCACCGAGTCGCCTTCGCACAGGCTGTCGGCATGCACTTCGAGAAAGGCTTCACCGTATTCGGTGGCATAACCTTCGGCAAGTACGTCCGCCGGCAGCTTGCCTTGCTTGCGGAACAGCACCAGCGGTTTGTTCAATTGATAGGCCAGTACCGAGCCGATCAGGAAGCCGCGGGCGTCCATGGCGCCGATGTGGGTGAAATCGGCCTCGACATAGCGATGGGCGAAGCTGTCCATGACCAGGCGCAGCGCTGTGGGCGACTGGAACAACGGGGTGATGTCCCGAAAGATCACGCCCGGCTTGGGAAAGTCGATCACGGGGCGGATAAGGGATTTGATGTCGAAGGAGTCGAAGACCATCGTCGCGGTGTCCTGGCAGGGTGCAAACGCGCATTATAACGGCGGCCAAGCCATTTCGCTCAGCCGCAAACAGGCGAAATCAGCCGTCGATCGAACCGCCGGCCAGGGCGCAGAGCTGGATCGGGTCGAGAATGCGGATTTCCTTGCCTTCGGCAGCGATCAATTCGTTCTGCTGGAAGCGTGTAAACACCCGTGACACGGTTTCCACCGCCAGGCCCAGGTAATTGCCGATTTCGTTGCGCGACATGCTCAGGCGAAACTGATTGGCCGAGAAGCCCCGTGCGCGGAAACGTGCAGACAGGTTGACGAGAAAGGTGGCAATGCGTTCGTCGGCGGTTTTCTTCGACAGCAGCAACATCATCTGTTGATCGTCGCGGATCTCGCGGCTCATCACCCGCATCAACTGACGGCGCAGTTGCGGCAATTGCAGGGCCAGCTCATCGAGGCGTTCGAAGGGTATTTCGCACACCGAGGTGGTTTCCAGCGCTTGCGCCGATACCGGGTGCTTTTCGGAGTCCATGCCCGACAGACCGACCAGTTCGCTTGGCAGGTGGAAGCCGGTGAGCTGTTCTTCGCCGGCGTCGCTGAGATTGAAGGTCTTGAGCGCGCCGGAGCGGACAGCGTAGACCGAGTCGAACGTGTCGCCCTGACGGAACAGAAACTCGCCTTTTTTCAGCGGACGACCACGCTTGACGATCTCGTCCAGGGCATCCATGTCTTCCAGATTCAACGAAAGTGGCAAACACAGCGGGGCCAGGCTGCAATCCTTGCAATGGGCCTGATTATGATTGCGCAGTTTTACTGGCTCGGACATTTCTTCAATCCTTGTGGGAAATCACACATAAGATGTAAGGGTAACTCAGCACAGGACATTGAAGCCAGTAGGCGGCGGATTTGTCGCAGTTGAAGGGGGCGTCCTCAATTTAATCGAGAACGCCCCCTAGATGACTCGGGAGAACCGTTGACGGCTGTGTTGTTCCAGGTAAGCGTCGAAGACCATGCACACCGAACGCACCAGCAAGCGCCCGGCAGGCAGGATGGTGATTGCCTCGCGATCCAGTTCAATCAAGCCGTCTTTGCTCATGCGCTGCAATTGTGGCCAAAGTTCGCCGAAATAGCCTTGAAAATCTATGTTGAAGTCCTTTTCGATCTGAGCGAAATCCAGGTGGAAGTTACAGATCAACTGCTGGATCACGGCACGCCGCAGGCGGTCGTCGTTGTTGCATAGCAGGCCGCGGCTGGTGGCCAGTTGCGTGGATGCCAGGGTGTTCTGGTACTGGTTCAAGTCACTGCTGTTCTGGCAGTACAAATCGCCAATCTGGCTGATGGCCGAAACGCCGAGTCCGATCAGGTCGCAATGCCCGTGGGTGGTGTAGCCCTGAAAATTGCGTTGCAGGGTCGATTCTTCCTGGGCGATCGCCAGCTCATCGTCCGGCAGGGCGAAGTGATCCATGCCGATGTAGCGGTAACCGGCAGTGGTCAGTTGTTCGATGGTGCGCTGCAACATCTCCAGCTTTTGAGCCGGCGTCGGCAGTTCATTGCTGTCGATCCGTCGTTGCGGCATGAACCGTTCCGGCAGGTGGGCGTAATTGAACACCGAGAGCCGGTCGGGTTGCAGATTGATGACTTCTTCGACCGTGCGGGCAAAGTTTTCCGGGGTCTGCCTGGGCAAGCCGTAGATCAAATCGATATTGATCGAGCGAAACTGCAGGGTACGCGCAGCGTCGATCACCGCACGGGTTTCCTCCAGGCTTTGCAGGCGATTGACCGCGCGCTGCACGGCCGGGTCGAGGTCCTGCAGGCCGATGCTGACCCGGTTGAACCCCAGTTCGCGCAACAGGCCCATGGTCGACCAGTCGGCTTCCCGGGGGTCGATTTCGATGCCGTAATCGCCGGAATCGTCATCCAGCAGGTTGAAATGCCTGCGCAAGTGCGTCATCAACTGACGCAGTTCGTCATGGCTGAGAAAAGTTGGCGTGCCACCGCCGAAGTGCAGTTGTTCGACTTTTTGCGCGGGATCGAGGTGGCAGGCGATCAGCTGGATCTCCTGCTCCAGTTGCTGCAGGTACGGCTGGGCGCGACCACGATCCTTGGTGATGACTTTGTTGCAGGCGCAGTAGTAGCAAATGTTGGCACAGAACGGCACATGCACGTACAGCGACAATGGGCGCAGGGCCTTGCGGCTGTCGCGCAGGGCATGAAACAGGTCGAAGGTGCCCACCTGGCTGTGAAATTGCACGGCGGTTGGATAGGAGGTATAGCGCGGTCCCGCCAGGTCATAACGGCGGATCAGGTCGGTATCCCAACGAATGGCGTCGAGCATCATGCGGGCATCCCCCGGAATGGGCTGGCAGTGGTGGCCAGTCTAGGGGGCAAGGCGTCGGGGTACCTTGATTTGCATCAAGGGACAGGAGGTGTGTTGTTGGTGCGGACCTCATCGTCGGAACGCCGCCCGGAGCAGGCTCGCTCCCACGATGGGGTCACCGCAAATTCAATGCCCCATCAACCAATGCTGGTGAGGCCCCGGCAGGGTCCAGATGCCGAACAGCATCACCAGCAGCCCACCGGCCATGCGTACGCTGCGTTTGCGTAACAGCGCCGTTACCCGTTCGGCGGCCAGCCCGGTGGCGAGCAGCACCGGCCAGGTCCCCACGCCGAATGCAAGCATCAGCAGGGCGCTGTCCACGGCGTTGCCCTGGCTGGCCGACCAGAGCAAGGTGCTGTAAACCAGACCGCACGGCAGCCAGCCCCACAGCCCGCCAAGCACCAGGGCGCGCGAAACGCTCGATACCGGCAGCATTTTGTTGGCCACTGGCTGAACGTGCCGCCACAGGCCACGACCAAGGCTTTCAATGCGCGTCAGGCCGCTCCACCACCCGGCCAGGTACAGGCCCATGGCGATCAGCAGGAGTCCGGCGAGCACCCGCATGAACATCGCAGCCGGGCTGTTGGCCACTGCCCAGCCGGCCAGCCCGATCAACAGGCCGGCGACCGCATAGCTGAGAATTCGCCCCAGGTTGTAAGCCAGTAACAGGCGAAAGCGGCGGCTGCGTTGCTCCTTGGGAATTGCCAGGGTCAGCGCCCCCATCAGGCCGCCGCACATGCCCAGGCAATGGCCACCACCGAGCAGACCGAGAATCACCGCAGACACCAGCAATGGCGCCAATTCAAGCATGGGGCGGGGCCTTGTCGTCGGGGTGTGCCGGATGACCGCTGGCCTCGTCGACCGCTGCGGTGTGGTTCGGGTCCTGGTCATCGAACAGGATGCTGTGGGCCGGGCCGTCCAGGTCATCGTACTGACCGCTGTCGACCGCCCAGAAGAAGATGTAGATGGCGATGGCCACGATCAGCAGCGCGGCCGGAATCATCACGTAGAGAGCTGGCATCTTGTCTCCATGCCCGCGCGGCTCAGGCCGGCAACGGGCGGGTTTGTGTCGTGGTGCCGGCAACTGGCGCACCCGGCAGTCGAGTCAGGCGCAGGGCATTGAGCACTACGGTCAACGAACTGATGGACATGCCAACCGCCGCCCAAACAGGCGTGATCCAGCCGAGGGCGGCGAATGGCAACATGAGGCCATTGTACAACCCGGCCCACAACAGGTTCTCGATGATGACCCGGCGGGTACGGCGTGCCAGGTTGAAGGCCTGGACCAGCGCATCGAGGCGGTTGGACAGCAGCACCGCGTCGGCGCTGGTTTTCGCCAGGTCGGTGGCCGAGCCCATGGCCACGCTGATATCGGCGGCAGCCAATACCGGCACATCGTTGACCCCGTCACCGAGCATCAACACCTTGCGACCTTCCCGGTGAAGCTGCTGCAGGATTTGCAATTTGTCGTCCGGCCGCAGGCCACCGCGGGCTTCGTCGATTCCCAGCTCCTGCGCGACACCGGCGACCATCGGCGAGCTATCGCCAGACAGTAACAGCGTGCGCCAGCCGCGGACCCTGCAAGCCGCAAGCAGGGCCGAGGCATCGCTACGCAGCCGATCGTCGAGCACGAACCACGCCAGTGGTCGGAGACTGTCGCCGAGCAATAACCATTGTCCGGCTTCATCGGGCATCGACGGCACCGGGGCGCCACTGAGCTCGCAGACAAATCCGGGTTGGCCGATGCGCAGGTGTTGCGTGCCAACGACGCCTTCCAGGCCGAGTCCCGGTTTGCCGTGGACTTCTTCGGCGGCCAATGGGGCGCGGCCGAACGCGCGGGCGATGGGGTGTTCGGAGCGGTTTTCCAGTGCGGCGGCGAGGCTCAGGCAATGGTCGCTGTCGAGCGCGCCGAGTGGGCGAATCGAGCGCAATGTCAGGCGCCCTTCGGTGAGTGTGCCCGTCTTATCGAAAATCACCGTATCGATCTGGTTCAGGCCTTCCAGTACATGACCACGAGTGAGCAGCAAACCCAGCTTGTGCAGGGTGCCCGTGGCTGCGGTGAGGGCCGTCGGCGTTGCCAGGGACAGCGCGCACGGGCAGGTGGCGACCAGCATGGCCAGAACGATCCAGAAGGCCCGGGACGAATCCAGCTGCCACCACAGCAGGCCAATGGCGGCGGCAGCGATCAACGACAGCAGCAAGAACCACTGCGCGGCGCGATCGGCGATTTGCGCCAATCGTGGTTTTTCGGCCTGGGCGCGATCCAGCAGACGGACGATGGCGGACAGGCGAGTGTCCTGGCCCAGCGCCTGGACTTGTACCTTCAGCGCGCCTTCGACGTTCAGAGTGCCGGCGGTCACTGCATCGCCAGGGACCCGTGCCTGCGGCAAGTATTCGCCCGTCAGCAGCGACTCGTCGATGCTCGATTGTCCTTCGAGAATTCTGCCGTCGGCAGGGAGGATGGCGCCTGGATGCACCAGCACCTGATCGCCCACCTGCAATTCGCGCAGCAGGATCCGTTCGCTCTGGCCGTCAACGTTGAGGCGCAGGCAGGAGGCCGGCAGCAGATTGACCAACTGTGCGGTAGCGGCGGCGGTGCGTTCCCGGGCGCGGCGTTCCAGATAACGCCCGGCCAGCAGGAACAGTGCAAACATGCCGACGGCGTCGAAATACAGCTCACCGACGCCGGTGATCGACGTCCAGATTCCGGCGATGTAGGCACTGCCAATGGCCAGCGATACCGAAACATCCATGGTCAGATGCCGGGTACGCAGGTCGCGCATGGCGCCCTTGAAGAACGGCGCACAGCTGTAGAACACGATCGGGGTGGTGAGGAACAGAGCGACCCAGCGCAGGATTTCATGCAGTTCCGGGCTCAGGTCGATGTTGAATTCCGGCCAGGTGGCCATGGTCGCCATCATGGCCTGGAACCACAGCAGCCCGGCCACGCCGAGTTGGCGCAGGGCCCGGCGGTTTTCGCTGGCCAGTTGTTCAGTGGCCAGGTCCGCTTGATAAGGATGAGCCGCATAGCCGATATGGCGCAGCTCGGCGAGTACCTGGCTGAGTGGCAATTGAGCATCGGCCCAGCGTACATGCAGTCGATGGTTCGACAGATTCAAGCGGGCTTCGGCCACCGCCGGCAGCGTGCGCAGGTGCTTCTCGATCAACCAGCCGCAGGCGGCACAACTGATGCCTTCCATCAGCAGCGTGGTTTCGGCGAGTTCGCCTTCGTGGCGAACAAAGGGTTGCTGTACATCGGCGCGGTCGTACAGTGCCAGTTCATCGACCAGTTGCACCGGCAGCGCTTCGGGATTGGCCGACGCTTCACTGCGATGCCGGTAATAGCTATCAAGCCCGCCGGCGACAATCGCCTCGGCCACCGCCTGGCAACCCGGACAGCAGAACTCGCGGGTTTGTCCCAGGACCGCAGCGGTGAAGCGGCTGCCGGCGGGGACGGGCAGGGCGCAGTGGTAGCAGGGGGTAGGGGTGGTCATGTGGCATTCACGAGACATTATCCGATGATCGTTCCCATGCTCTGCGTGGGAATGCCTCTACGGACGCTCCGCGTCCGCTTCGGCCGGGACGCGGAGCGTCCCTGGCTACGTTCCCACGCAGAGCGTGGGAACGATCAGGTGGGTGCTATTGGTCTTCCGCGCCCTGCAACGGTTCGTCACCGAGCAGCAGGTCTTTGTCGGGGCTGACCAGTTCTTCCTCGAACATGCGCCATACATGATCGTCCTGGGAGCCCAGCAGTTCGACGAAGCGGCGGCCTTCGATCTTGTCGGTCAACTGGCCGATGTAGCGGCCCTGTTCGGTTTCACTGCGGGTCAGGATGATCTTGCGGTCCTTTTCAGGCTGGGTGGGCGAAATCAGGTTCAGTTCCACGGTTTTGGGCTGGCTATTGCCGCTCAGGCGCAGGTCGATTTCGCCGGTCACGTCATCCAGATGAACATTGGCACGCATCAACAGGGTCTGCGCCAGCAGTTCGCGGTCCAGGGAGCGGTTGATGCCTTTGCCGGCCTCGTAGTAGTTGTCATTGACCAGGTTGTCCGGGTTCTTCACTGCAATCGTCACCATGGACAAGGTCAGGGTCACCGAGCAGGCCAGGATCCCGATGATGATCCATGGCCAAAGGTGCTTGTACCAGGGGCTTGCGGCGTTTGCTGCGGGCATGATCACTTCTCTCAACGATTTTGTGGGCCGATGAACCGGCTCTTGGCTTCAACGTGAATGCTGGCGTCATCGGCATCCTTGAGGATGAACTTCACCTCGTTGGTGCTCGATGGCAGGTGTTCCGGCGCGACGGACAATTCGGCGGGCTGGCTGACGATATCGCCGGCCGCGACCTTGACCTCGCGCCTGCCTTGCAGCTTGAGGTCCGGCAGGCCGGTGGCTTCAAGCAAGTAGGTGTGGTCGCGCTGATCCTTGTTCATGATCTTCAGGCTGTAGACGTTTTCGATCCGTCCCTCGGCGTTCTCGCGATACAGCACGCGGTCCTTGCTGACGTCGAAACCGACCAGCGAGCGCATGAAAAACGCGGTCACCAGCAAGCTGATCATCGCCAGCAGCACAACGGCATAGCCGATCAGTCGTGGGCGCAGTTTATGGGTTTTCTGCCCCGAGAGGTTGTGCTCGGTGGTGTAGCTGATCAGGCCGCGCGGATACTCCATCTTGTCCATGATGGCGTCGCAGGCATCGATGCAGGCAGCACAGCCGATGCACTCGATTTGCAGGCCATCACGGATGTCGATACCGGTCGGGCAGACCTGGACGCACATGGTGCAGTCGATGCAATCGCCCAGGCCCTGTGCCTTGTAGTCGATGCCTTTCTTGCGTGGTCCACGGCCCTCGCCACGACGCGGATCGTACGAAACGATGAGGGTGTCCTTGTCGAACATCACACTCTGGAATCGCGCGTATGGGCACATGTAAATGCACACCTGTTCACGCAGCCATCCGGCATTGCCGTAAGTGGCCAGTGTGAAGAAGCCGACCCAGAAGTAAGACCAGCCATCGGCTTCGCCTATGAAGAAGTCCATGACCAGCTCGCGGATCGGCGAGAAGTAGCCGACGAAGGTCATGCCGGTCACGAAGCCGATCAGCAGCCACATGGCGTGCTTGCAGAACTTGCGCAAGAACTTGTTGGCGCTCATCGGCGCCTTGTCGAGTTTGATGCGCTGGTTGCGGTCGCCTTCAGTGACCTTTTCGCACCACATGAAAATCCAGGTCCAGACACTTTGCGGGCAGGTATAGCCGCACCAGACCCGTCCGGCGTACACGGTGATGAAGAACAGGCCGAAGGCCGCGATGATCAGCATGCCGGACAGCAGGATGAAATCCTGTGGCCAGAAGGTCGCGCCGAAGATGAAGAATTTACGATCCGGCAGGTTCCACCAGACGGCCTGATGGCCGCCCCAGTTGAGCCAGACAGTACCGAAATACAGCAGGAACAACACGGCGCCGCCCGCCATCCGCAGATTGCGGAACAGGCCGGTGAAGGCGCGGGTGTAGATCTTTTCCCGGGAGGCGTAGAGGTCGACGCTGTTGTTCGCGTTCTTGGTGGGTGGAGTGACGTCGTGTACCGGTATCTGGTTGCTCATCATTGCATCCCACGGCAGTGGAAAAGTGTCTCGGTCAGTACGTGCCGACCGCGATCAAAAAGGGTGTTGCAGTGGCGCAATGATACGCCTGTCGCTCTAGCCCAAGGGTGCGACCTTTGGTCACGTTGGGAGAAATTAAACGATGGTGTAATGACTTGAATCAATTGACCTTTGAAGTATGGACGGTTTTGCGGGTGCCGACGCTCAATCGCCCCATGGATTAATCAACGGCACACCGCTGGATTGAAAATCGTCGACGTTGCGGGTGACGACGGTCAGGCCATGAACGAGCGCCGTTGCCGCTATCAGGGAGTCGGCTTCGTTCGTGCGATCAGGAACATGCAAACTGGCGCACCGAAGGGCGACGGCCGCATCGATGGGCAGGATTCGCGCGTCGAATGCGGGCATGACATGGTGTTTGAGCCAGGTGCGCAGGATTTTTCCCTGTGCGGGATCTCGACGCTCCATGCGCAGGACCCCCGTCTCCAATTCCTTCAAGGTAATGACCGAAATGAACAGGCGCGGGGCGATGACGCTTTTGGCCCAGGTGACGACATTCGTGTCAGCGTGGGGTTTGCGCAGTTCGGAAATCACGTTGGTGTCGAGCAGGAACATCAGGACAGATCCAGGGGGCGGTGAGTGATCGCTGCGCGTTCGGTTTCGAACTCGATGTCTGCCGCTTCCGGCATGACCAGCAGGTCGACAATGTCGGCGTTGATACCCGTCAATTTCTGGTAGTCCTCAATGCTTAGCAGCACATGAGCAGGCCTGCCTCTATCAGTGATGAATACCGGCCCTTGTCGCGTGGCTTTTTTGGCACCACTTGTGTCCTGGTTGAATTCTCGGCTGGAAATAGTCGTGATGGTCATCTGCATTGACCTCTCTTATTTTTCGAATGTAGAAACGTTACTACCATGGCTGCCCGGCTCGCAACGTTGTACTGCCGGTTCGCGACCATCGGTCACTGTTCTTCAGGTCAAAAAAAAGCCCCGTCATCCGACGGGGCTTTTTTCGTGACTTCAAGCGCTTGCCTTACTGGGCGTCCGCTGCCGGAGCCTTCTCACCGTGAGACAGGCTGTAGACGTAAGCGGCCAGCAGGTGAACCTTGTCGTTGCCCTGCAATTGCTCTTGCGCAGGCATCTGGCCCTGGCGGCCGTAACGGATGGTCTGCTGCAGTTGAGCGAAGCTCGAACCGTAGATGAACGCGGCCGGGTGGGTCAGGTTTGGCGCGCCCATTGCCGGGGTGCCTTTGCCTTCCGGACCGTGGCAGGCCACGCAGTTGGCGGCGAACAGCTTCTGGCCGGCAACCGGGTCAGCCTTGGCGCCTTCGGGCAGCTTGCGGCCATCGAGGTTGGTCAGTACATAAGCCGCGACATCGCTGACGCCTTGCTCGCCGATCACTTCAGCCCACGCAGGCATGACCGCGTGACGGCCACCCATGATGGTGGTCTTGATGGTCTGCGGCTCGCCGCCCCAGCGCCAGTCGGCGTCGGTCAGGTTGGGAAAACCATAGGCGCCCTTGGCGTCGGAGCCGTGGCAGACCGAGCAGTTGGAGGCAAACAGGCGGCCACCCATCTTGAGGGCTTGCGGGTCCTTGGCGACTTCTTCGATTGGCATTGCAGCGAACTTGGCGAAGATCGGACCGAACCGGGCGTCCGAGCGCGCCATTTCCTTTTCCCACTCGTGAACGCCGGTCCAGCCGGTCTGGCCGTTGGCGAACGCGGTCTGCTTCTCGTTATCCAGGTAGTTGTAACCCGGCAGCAGGCCTTTCCAGTTGCCCAGGCCCGGGTACAGCACCAGATAACCCAGGGCGAAAACGATGGTGCCCACGAACAGCACGCCGGCAAGCCTGGCTCCTACGTTTTTTTGGGGGGAGCCACAAATTAGCGGCGTGTCGTAAGTCTGTGGGAGCTGGCTTACCAGCGATGGCGAC
>NZ_JBNNVQ010000133.1:0-14754 GCF_050280625.1 Pseudomonas sp. NPDC089569 | reverse complement strand
TTGTTGCTGGCTGCTGCCCGCGACTTCGTGGCAGCCGCTGCTCAGCCGCTCGCTCATGCCGCTGACGCCATGGGCATTGCTGCGCACCACTTCGATCATGCCGCGAAGATCGCGCTGCATGGTCGCCAGGCTGCGAATCAGCAGGCTGGCTTCATCCTGGCGGCTCGGCTCGACAATGGTCTCGCTCAAGTTGCCGTGGGCGATGCTGTCGGCAATGCGGCTGGCGCTGCGCAGCGGCCCCATGATGCTCAGAATCACCCAGCGCCCCTGGGCCAGCAGCAACAGCAGGCTGACGACCAGCACAACGCCGAGGGCCAGATTGGCGTTGCCGATGGCCTGGCCGGTGCCCTCGCTGGTCTGCTGGGTATTGCGCTCGATCAGCTCGCTGAGGGCCGCCATCTGGTCCTCCAGTTGCGTGAAGGTGCTGTTGAAGGCGCCCAGTTCCTTTTGCGCGGCGTCGGGGTTTTCCAGGGCAAGGCCGACAATGCGTTCGGCGGCGCCGATGTAGGTGTCGAGGCTGGGCCTGATCTGGTTGAGCGCGGTTTTCAGGGTGTCGTTGAGTGGCAGCTTGAGGTTGTCGGCAAGCATCTGGCGAAAATGCCCGGTGTGCTCCTCGATGGAGCTGCGCACCTCGGCCTTGCTCGCCGTGCTTTTGCCCAACCCCACCAGCATCGCCGCCAGCACATCGGCGCGCAGGGCGTCGTGCATCATGTCCGCTTCGAGGTGATTGCGCAGCGCGCTCATACCCACATCATTGGCCTGCACCGCTTCGGCCATCCGGGAATTCCCCAGGTAACTGACCAGCCCCATGATCAGTGCAGTGAGCACGCCCGTGCCGATCAGCAACAGTAAACGCAGTTTTATGGACACTCTGTGGTTCCTCTTTTCGCACGTTTGTCGGTCGACCAAAGTCTGATTGCCAGACGGGTTATCGGCTGATCCGCACGAGAATTGAAAGCCCGGGCCGTTTTTGCGACATGCGGTAGGCAGAAGGTGCGCATCGGCCCCTGTAGGAGCGAGCAAGCTCGCGATGGACGTGAACGATAACGCTGGCTGTCTGAATGCCCGCATCATCCTGGCGTCCATCGCGAGCTTGCTCGCTCCTACAGGGCTGCGGGGGTATGCAGTATTTGTGTACGCCCGTAAAACTGTGGGAGCTGGCTTGCCAGCGATGGCGGAGGGACAGTTAACGTGATGTCGGATCAGGCGATGGCGACTTCCACTCTGCCCTCGTTCAGCCGCACCGGCCACACCCGCAAGCGCTGTTGCGGGTGTTCCAGGCAGGTGCCGTCTTCCAGGCGGAAATGCTGCTTGTACAGGGGCGAAGCTACCACCAGGTCGCCCTTGAGGCTGCCGACCAGGCCGCGGCCGATGACGTTGGCGCCCGACTGCGGGTCGTGGTTGTCGATGGCGTACAGGGTTTTACCTTCCGCGCCCGGCAGGTAGAACAGCGCCACTTGCGCGCCGTCCAGCCACACCACCACACCGGAATCGCTGACCAGATCCTGCTGGCTGCACACCGATTGCCAGATGGCGCAAGACGCTGTTTCAACGCGTTGGGTATTGGACATATTCATCAGGCAGTCTCCTCGGTGACAGGGATCAGGTTGAGTTCGGCGGCCATGATCGGGCGCCGCTGGCCGCGTTCCTGGACAAAATGGATGTCCGGGTCCGGGCGTTTGTCGTTGACGAAGGTGCGGAAGCGCTTGAGTTTTTCCGGGTCCTTGAGGGCGTTGGCCCACTCGCATTCGTAGCGATTGACCACCAACTGCATCTGCGACTCCAGTTCAGCGCCCAGGCCGAGGCTGTCGTGGATGATCACGTCCTTGAGGTAGTCCAGGCCGCCCTCCAGGCTTTCGCGCCAGACCGAGGTGCGTTGCAATTTGTCGGCGGTGCGGATGTAGAACATCAGGAAGCGGTCGATGTAGCGGATCAGGGTGGCGTCATCCAGGTCGGTGGCAAACAGCTCGGCATGGCGTGGACGCATGCCGCCGTTGCCGGCGATGTAGAGGTTCCAGCCTTTTTCGGTGGCGATCACACCCACGTCCTTGCTTTGCGCCTCGGCGCATTCGCGGGTGCAGCCGGACACCGCGAACTTGAGCTTGTGCGGCGAACGCAGGCCCTTGTAGCGATCTTCGAGGGTCAGCGCCATCTGCACGCTGTCCTGCACGCCATAGCGGCACCAGGTGCTGCCGACACAGGATTTCACCGTCCGGGTGGATTTGCCGTAGGCGTGCCCTGTCTCAAAACCCGCTTCGATCAATTCCCCCCAGATATCCGGCAATTGGTGCAGTTGCGCGCCGAACAGGTCGATCCGCTGGCCACCGGTGATCTTGGTGTAAAGGTCGTATTTCTTGGCAACCACGCCGATGGCGATCAGCTTGTCGGCCGTGATCTCGCCACCGGGAATACGCGGCACCACCGAATAGGTGCCGTTTTTCTGCATGTTGGCCATGAACGTGTCGTTGGTGTCCTGCAACGGCACCAGCGACGGGTCCATGATCGGCTGGTTCCAGCACGACGCCAGGATCGAACCCACCGCCGGCTTGCACACCGCACAACCGGTATGACCACGACCATGCTTGGCCAGCAGTTCTTCGAACGTGATCACCCCTTCCACCCGCACCAGCGCATACAACTCCTGACGGGTGTAGGCGAAATGCTCGCACAGGCTCTTGTCGACACTGACGCCACGGGCGATCAATTCATGCTCGAAGACCTGCTTGAGCAGGCCGGCGCAACCACCGCAACCGGTGCAGGCCTTGGTCTGCGATTTGAGCGCGCCCAGATCGGTGCAGCCGCCATCGATGGCCGAGCAGATCGCGCCCTTGGTCACGTTGTGGCAGGAACACACGGTTGCCGACTCGGGCAAGGCACCGGCACCCAGGGTCGGCGCGCCTTCGGAGGACGGCAGGATCAGAGCGGCCGGTTCCGGCGGCAAGGCAATTGCGTTCTGCATGTATTGCAGCAACGTGTCGTAGTAGCTGTTGTCGCCGATCAGCACCGCACCGAGCACCTGCTTGCCGCTGGCATCCACCACCAGGCGCCGGTAACTGGCCGTCGTTTCGTCGATGAACTGATAGCTGCGCGCGCCCGGCGTGCTGGCGTGGGCATCGCCGATGGAGCCAACGTCCACACCCAGCAACTTGAGCTTGGTCGACATGTCCGCGCCCCGGAACGGCTCGACAGCCTCGCCACACAGGCGTGCGGCGACACTGCGGGCCATCTGGTAGCCCGGCGCAACCAGGCCGAACACGCTGCCGTTCCACGAAGCGCACTCGCCGATGGCATAAATGTTCGGGTCACAGCTCAGGCAGTTGTCGTCGACCACCACGCCGCCGCGCGGGCCGATTTCGAGCGCGCATTGCCGGGCCAGTGCGTCTTGCGCGCGGATACCGGCGGAGAACACCACCAGGTCGGTTTCCAGGTATTCGTCGTTGGCGAAGTTCATGCGATAGCGGTACTGCTCGCCCGTGCTGATCGATTGCGTGGCGCGGGACAGGTGTACGCCGACGCCCAGCCGTTCAATCTGCGCCTTGAGTGCCAATCCGCCCAGATCGTCCAGCTGCACCGGCATCAGGCGCGGTGCGAACTCCACCACGTGAGCTTCGAGGCCCAGGCTTTTCAGAGCGTTGGCGGCTTCAAGACCAAGCAGGCCACCACCGACCACCACACCGCGCCGGGCATGGGCTGCTGCAGCACGAATGGCATCAAGGTCTTCAAGGGTGCGGTAGACGAGGCGCGAATCGCCTTCGGCGCCTTCAATCGGCGGCACGAACGGATAGGAACCGGTGGCCAGCACCAGTTTGTCGTAAGGCACGCAGCCCTGTGCGGTGATGACCTGGCGCCGCACCCGATCGATTTCCAGCACCGGCACGCCCAGATGCAGCGTGACGCCAGGCGTGCGGTACAGCGCTGCATCACCGAGTGCCAGCGACTCGGCATCGCGACCAGCGAAGTACTCGGACAGGTGCACCCGGTCGTAAGCACGCATCGGCTCTTCGCTGAAAACGTGAACCCGGTAGCGCTCCAGGGCGCCGCGCTCGATCAACTGCTCGACACAATGATGGCCGACCATGCCATTGCCGATCACGATCAGCGTTTGCAATTTGTTCAACGTGGCTACCTTGCAATTCATAAGCGACACCCTGCCCATCACGGTTTTTGAAGCAAAAAAAAAACGCCTGAAACCTTGCGGTTCCAGGCGTCTTTGCCTGTTCTTTTGCGGTGTTCGAACCAGACAACCGTGCCTGATCCACCGATGTAGCCCACGACCTGCGCGGTCAGTCGATCGTCGTTGACCGAGAGGGCAGCCCTTCTTTTTCAGAGGGGGCTGGAGGGGTCATTGCAGTGTTTGTGCCAGTTTGCAGTGAGGGTGCATGACGCCGGCTGCAGCGGCGCATGCAGGTGCCCGGGAAAAGAAAAATCAGCGCGTCACCGCCAATCGATGCACGTTGTCGGGGCGTCGCGCTTTATAAAAGTGCGTTGCAGACGCGAAGATCAGCGTTCAGCAGCATCGCGTATTGCACTTGCCACGGCCGAACCGCGCCTCCTGACGCTCACGAAAAAATGCCTCGTAAGTCATCACCGGCTCACCGGGATGGTTGATCGCCATTTGCGCGACGTAGTTGTCGTAATCGGGCATGCCCACCATCAGGCGCGCGCCTTGACGCAGGAAACCGGCGGCATTTTTCAGTTGGCGGAACATGGTGGCGACCTCTGTGGGGGATTGGACGTGACCATGAAAGCGCACCTTTGTATCTGCAATGTGTCGGCGTCGGGGGCATTTGTATGTTTGTGTAGCGCCATTGTTTTGCGGGAACCGCGGCACACCACGATTTCGCAGGTGTCCTTGATTCCGTAGGAGCCAGGCTTGCCGGCGAAGGCGTTTTCAATTGTGCCGCATGACGCAAGGCCGCTTTCGCCGGCAAGCCTGGCTCCTACGGGCGAAGGCGTTTTCGAAAGCACTGCATGGCGTCAGGCCGCCATCGCTGGCAAGCCAGCTCCCACAGGCTCGCCAAACACCGCGATTTTGTGGCCGCCCCCAACATCGTAGGAGCCAGGCTTGCCGGCGAAGGCGTCTTCGAAAGCACCGCATGGCGTCAGGTCGTCTTCGCCGGCAAGCCTGGCTCCTACAGGCGAAGGCGTCTTCAAAAACACCGCATGGCGTCAGGCTGTCATCGCTGGCAAGCCAGCTCTCACGGGGGCGCGACGTTTTGGCGCATGACCGGTGGGCGAATCGATTAAGCGCTGATGGGCAACAGTTTGTTAACATCCATGCGCTTTTTTTCGGCTGTTCCATCAGCCACTGTGCACTCCCGGTCGCTACACAGGATGCTGTTTTTCATGAGTACGTTGTATACCCGTCGCACGGTCCTGCAAGGCATGAGCCTGTTGAGCCTTGGCCTGCTCGCCGGCTGCGATGGCAGCAGCAAGCTGTCGTTCAAGTACGGCAAGGATCTGAGCGACAATATCATGGGCCGCAACTTCAAGCTCAAGGACACCCAGGGCGAAACCCGGATGCTGGGCAGCTATCGCGGCATGATGCCGATGGTCTTTTTCGGTTTCACCCAATGCCCGGCGGTCTGCCCGACGACGCTGGCCCGCGCCGCCCAGGCCAAGAAGCTGATGGGCCGTGACGGCGAGCGCCTGCAAGTGATCTTCATCACCCTGGACCCCGAACGCGACACCCCCGAATTGCTCGACAAATACGTCAAGGCCTTCGATCCGACTTTCGAGGCGCTGTACGGCACCCTGGAAGAAACCGCCGCCACCGCCAAGGAGTTCGGCGTATTCTTCGAAAAGGTCCCCAGCGGCGACACCTATACCCTGTCCCACACGGCCACCAGCTTCGTGTTCGACTCCCGGGGCAATCTGCGCCTGGGCCTGTCCGCGTCGCTGACCGCAAAAGAGTGCGCAGAAGACCTGCTCACTGTCATGGAGGTCTGCTGATGACTTCGTTGTACGCAAAACGCATGAAACAGCTGGTCTTGGGTCTTTCCCTGATCGGCATGGCGTGGCAAGTGTCCGCGCAAACCCTGGTGAACGACGCCTGGGTTCGTGCCACGGTTGCCGGTCAGACGTCCACCGGTGCCTTCATGACCCTGCAGGCGGACACGGACAGTAAACTGCTCAGCGTTCAGTCGCCCGTGGCGAAAACCGTGCAAATCCACCAGATGACCATGAACGACGACGTGATGCGCATGGGCGAGGTCGACTCCGTGGCGTTGCCGGCCGGCAAACCGGTGAGTTTCGATCCCCAGGGCTACCACATCATGCTGATGGGGCTGACGTCCCAGATAAATGAAGGGAGCCAGGTGCCCCTGACCCTGACCGTGGAAAACGCCAAGGGCGAAAGGGAAACGATCAAGGTCGACGCCCCGGCCCGCTCGCTGGACGCCATGGACCACGGCATGATGGATCACAGCAAGATGCATTGAGGGGCTGACGGCCTCGATAATCGGGGCCGCTCACTGATGGGAGGTGCATGACATGACGACGCACACCGAAACCGCCATCCTCGCCGGCGGCTGCTTCTGGGGCATGCAGGACTTGTTGCGACGCTATCCGGGCGTGGTGTCCACGCGGGTCGGCTATTCGGGCGGTGATGTGCCCAATGCGACCTACCGTAACCATGGCAGCCACGCCGAAGCCATCGAAATCGTCTTCGATCCCGAACAGATCAGCTATCGGCAGATTCTCGAGTTTTTCTTCCAGATCCACGATCCGACCACGAAAAATCGCCAGGGTAACGACCTGGGCAGCAGCTATCGTTCGGCCCTGTTTTATCTGGGCGAAGCACAAAAACGCATCGCCGAGGACACCGTGGCCGATGTCGACGCCAGCGGCCTGTGGCCCGGCAAGGTGGTGACCGAGATCGAACCCGCCGGCCCATTCTGGGAAGCGGAGCCTGAGCATCAGGACTACCTCGAACGCTACCCCAACGGTTACACCTGCCACTTCATCCGGCCGAACTGGACACTGTCCAAGCGCAGTTGATGCGGCGCAACATCCACATCGGGGCGAGAGGGAGCGAACCCCGATGCATCACTGGTGCTTTGAGCGATTGAGTGCTACGGCGGCGCGTATCAGCGCCATCAACGCGGCTTCGTCAAGCGTCTCGCCTTCATGGATATCGATGGCTCGTCGGGTATTGCCTTCCAGGCTGGCATTGAACAGCCGTGCAGGATCGTCCAGCGCGGCGCCCCTGGCGAAGGTCATTTTCACGGTTTGCCTGTAGGTTTCGCCGGTGCAGATGATTCCGGCGAGCGACCACACCGGCACTCCTCGCCACTTCACCTCCTCCACCACCTCGGGTTCGGCCTGTCGAATCAGTGCCCGAATCTGCGTCAAGATCTCACCGCGCCAGTCGCTGAGTTCGCGGATTTTCGCATCGATCTGTCCGGAAGCCGACCCCGCGTCGCCCTCTTCCCTTGAGCCCGCCCTGCCCTGCATGGTTCACGCTCCCGCCTGTTCAATTGTCGAGTAAGGCACAGCCACCTGGCATCTGCCATGCCATCGGTCGAAAGCTGATTGATATGCACCTTCTTTCACCAAGACGAAATTTGCGATCTAGACTTGATGAACTACGGGGCAGGGAATTAGCCGATTCAATCAAAAGGCCGATAAAAACAAGGAATCCAACCTTGAAAACTTCTACCCTTTGCCTCTTGGGGAGCCTGCTGGCTTCCACCGGCGCCTTAGCCAATGGGACCATTCCCGTTCTCGAACTGGATTTCACCCGCTCAGCCACCGAAACCCTTAAAAAGCTGGGTATCAACGACGCGTGCATCATCGCCGCCGCCAAGCCTGGTGCGTTCACTTATTGTCGGGAAGGCTCGACGACACTGTGGAAGTATCAGACGCCGGATCTTGATCGCCTGGCCGCCCCCCTCACCGGCAACAGACAGTCCTTGATGGAAACCCGGGGAATCAGCATCGCCGAATTCGAAAGTGCAGCCTGTGCCGAAGAACATCCCCGGCCTCTGGTCGATCCGGCGATCAGCCGCGCGCTGGCCCTGTCCCTGATCATCCTGTTTATCTGCATCGGCTTGCGCTACACCTACCGGGCAACCATGGAAATGCACTTCAAACGTGTGGTGTACCCCGGTACGGACCTGCAGCGGACGTCCGGATACTCCCGGTCGAACCGCTCGACAACCAGAGCACTGGGTGCATTCACCCTTGCCGCCGGCGTGGCGGTCGTCTATTTCGGCTATATCGCGATCTGACAGGACGCCCCGCGCCATTGATGACGGTCATCGTCGGAACGCCGCCCGGAGCTTGCTCGCTCCTGTAGGGCGGCGATCAGAATCACCCCCAGCGGTCACTCCTTGCCCAACGCTCCGGGCAATGCAGCGCCTTGCTGGAAGATCACGGTCTGCGCCGGCATCGGTGCCGGGAAGCCGGCCTCGCCCAGGGCATCCTTGATGATGCGGTTGGTGTCGAAATACACCTGCCAGTAGTGCTCGTTGTGGCAATAAGGGCGCACCGCCAGCACCGGCCCCACCAGGTTGAACTCCAGGATTTCCACGTCGACCCCAGGCGTCTCCAGCACATTGGGGATGGCGGCGATTTTCTCCTTGAGCAAGGCCGCGGCCGCTTTCCAGTCGGCCGCCCCGGACAGTTGCGCCTTGAGTTCGACGCGGCGGAACGGGTTGTGGGTGAAGTTCTGGATGTTGTCGCTGAAGATCTTGTTGTTGCCCACCAGCGTCAGCACGTTGTCAGGGGTATTGATCGCGGTGGCGAACAGGCCGATCTCGGTGACAGTACCGGTCACGCCACCGGCGTTGATGAAGTCGCCGACCTTGAACGGCCGCAGCACGATAATGAAGGCGCCGGCCGCCAGGTTGGCCAGCAATCCCGACCAGGCCATGCCGATCGCCAGGCCGACTGCGGCGAGCAGTGCGGCGAAGGTGGTGGTCTGCATGCCCAGGTAACCGAGGATGGCGATCACCAGGATGATGTTCAGCGTCACGGTAATGGCCGAGCCGACATAACGCAGCACGGTCGGATCGACTTTCTGCTTGCCCAGCGCCTTCTGCACCATGCCGACAGCAAAGCCGATCAGCCAGCGACCGACGATCCAGAAGGCGATGGCGGACAAAACCTTGACTGCGAAAGCAACACCGTAAGCCTGCACCACGGCAATCAGTGCGTTGAACTTTTCGGTGGTGATGTTAACGATATTCTCGTCCATGGCGGGGCTCGCAATTGAGGGTCGACCTCAGAACGCTAGCACAGGCGGCGCGGGGCGCCAGTCGGACGGTAAGGGCGATACCTACCCTGTAGGAGCCAGCCTTGGCGGCGAAAGCGTTCTCGCTGACGCCGCATGACGCAAGGCCGCTTTAAATCCGTAGGAGCCAGCGGTGCGGCGATCCGACTTGCCGGCGAAGGCATTTTTATTGGCGCCGCATGACGCAAGGCCGCCTTCGCGGGCAAGCCTCGCTCCTACAGGCGTAGGCGTTTTCATGGCCACCGCACGACGCAAGGCCGTCTTAGATCCGTAGGAGCCAGCCTTGGCGGCGAAGGCGGCCTTGAAAACGCCTTCGCCGGCAAGTCGGATCGCCGCACCGCTGGCTCCTACAGAGGAGGTCGCGCCACTCAGTGCGGGGCGCGTGGGATGGTCTTGAGCAGGTCTTCGGGGCTGATGTAGCCCACCACCGGCTGCACGCTGCCCGGCTGCGGCAAATCGAGAATGTGCCCCTTCATCTTGCCGATCACGTGCATCTCGCAAGGCTTGCAGTCGAACTTCAGCGTCAGCACCTCGTCACCGTGAATCAACTGCATCGGCGCGACCTTGGTGCGCACGCCGGTGACGCCCTTGGCCTGCTTGGGACACAGGTTGAAGGAGAAGCGCAGGCAGTGCTTGGTGATCATCACCGGCACTTCGCCCGGCTCCTCGTGGGCTTCGTACGCCGCGTCGATCAGCTCGACGCCGTGACGGTGATAGAAGTCCCGGGCCTTCTGGTTGTAGACGTTGGCCAGGAACGACAGGTGCGACTCCGGGTAAACCGGCGGCGGACTGGTCTCGGCCTTGCGGCTGCCCCGTGGATGAGCCTGGATGCGGGCTTCGGTCAACGCTTCGATCACCTCGCGGCGCAGGGCCTTGAGCTGCGAATTGGGGATGAAGAACGCCTGCGGGGCATCGAGCTTGATGTCGGTGGCGTGGTATTCGGTGGTGCCCAGTTGCCCGAGCAGGTCGCGCAGTTGCTCCAGCGCCTGTTCCGGCTTGTTGGCCACGCCGAATGGACCGTCCAGCGACACACTTGCCTTGACGCCCTCCTCGCTGGTGGCGGTCAGTTGCAGGCGCTGTTCGTCCAGGCGCGCGACCCAGGCCACGCCGATACGGCGCTCGGCGGAAGTCTTCTGCAAGGCCTGCTGCCAGTTGTGGTCCAGGTTGCGGCTCAGCGGATGATTCGGGCGCAACTGGTGCAGCCCCTTGGGCATCTCGTTGGGCTCGACGCGATAGCGATAGCGCTTCTCGCCGTCTTCCTCGAACTCGCCCTTGGGTTCGGCGATGTTGGTCCGCCAGCCCACCACTTCACGCTTGACCAGTACGTTGAGGCCATCGCCGTTGGACAGCGGCTCGTGGGTGACCACCAGCAGGTCGCGCTTGCCGACTTTTTCCACCACGCCCACCGGCAGGCCGGTAAAGGTTGGCGAGTCGAAGGCGCCGATGTCGATCTTGCGCTCGCTGACGAAGTAGTCGGTGCTGCCGCGATGGAACGTCTTGTCCGGGTCGGGCACGAAGAAGTGTGCCGTGCGGCCGCTGGAGGCGCGGGCCAGGTCCGGGCGGTCTTCAAGCACTTCGTCCAGGCGCTGGCGGTAGTAGGCGGTGATGTTCTTCACATAACCCACATCCTTGTAGCGCCCTTCGATCTTGAACGAACGCACGCCGGCTTCGACCAGGGCGCGGATGTTGGCGCTCTGGTTGTTGTCCTTCATCGACAGCAGGTGTTTTTCGTAGGCGATCACGCCGCCCTTTTCGTCCTTGAGGGTGTACGGCAGGCGGCAGGCCTGGGAGCAATCGCCACGGTTGGCACTGCGCCCGGTCTGCGCGTGGGAGATGTTGCACTGGCCGGAGAACGCCACGCACAAGGCGCCGTGGATGAAAAACTCGATCGCCGCGTCGGTTTCCCTGGCGATCGCGTTGATTTCCTGCAGGTTCAGCTCGCGGGCCAGGACCAGTTGCGAGAAACCGGCCTGATCGAGGAACTTGGCCCGCGCCAGGGTGCGAATGTCGGTCTGGGTGCTGGCGTGCAGCTCGATGGGCGGAATGTCCAGCTCCATCACCCCCAGGTCCTGCACGATCAGCGCATCGACACCGGCATCGTACAGTTCGTGGATCAGCTTGCGCGCCGGCTCCAGTTCATTGTCATGCAGGATCGTGTTGATGGTGGTGAACACCCGGGCATGGTAACGATGGGCGAATTCGACCAACCGGGCGATATCGCTCACTTCGTTGCAGGCGTTGTGGCGGGCGCCGAAGCTCGGGCCGCCGAGGTACACGGCGTCGGCGCCATGCAGGATGGCCTCGCGGGCAATGGCGACATCGCGGGCGGGGCTGAGCAATTCCAGGTGATGCTTGGGCAAGGACATGTTTTTTTAGTCAGGCTGTCACGGTCGAATCGCGCATTGTACCGGTGAATTGCCTGGGCGGCACGCGTGTACTGCCCGGTGGCGGATGTTCCCGGGCCCAGCCGGGCTGACGCCTTCTCGGGCAAGCCTCGCTCCTGCACCGGATTGAGCATTTATCTCACTGTGGGAGCGAGCCTGCTCGCGATAGCGGTGTATCAGTCAAAGATGTATTGACTGGTCTGACGCTATCGCGAGCAGGCTCGCTCCCACAGGGGTCAGGCCTTGGCCGCCATCGCCGTGACTTCCACGCGCATGCCTTCGACTGCCAGGGACGCCACGCCCACCGCGGCGCGCACCGGCCAGGGCTTGGCGAAGAAGCGCTTGTAGACTTCGTTGAATGCGGCGCGGTCGGCCATGTCGGTCAGGTAGATGGTCAGGTGCAGCACGCGGTCCATGGAGCTGCCGGCGCGTTCCAGCGCAACCTTGAGCGCTTGCAGGGTGCATTCGCTTTGCAGGGTGATGTCGCCCAGCTCCAGGCTGCCGTCGGCGCGGGTCGGGATCTGGGTGGACATCAGGATGCCGTTGAATTCGGTGACGTCGGAGGAAATGGAGTCCAGATCAGGATCGGGAGTAAAGGTGATGTCTTGATTGGCCATGGGGCTCTCTGGCAAGGGTGGGTGAACGGATGCCGGGGAGTTTACTTCAAAATCCAGAGCCAACTCATTCCCCTGTAGGAGCGAGCATGCTCGCGATGGTCGTCAACGATAACGCGGGGGTACCTGATGCCCAGTGGTGCCTTTGCCTCCATCGCGAGCATGCTCGCTCCTACAGGGGGCCGGGGTTCAGACCAGCGGCTGGTGACTGGTCACGCAATGAATGCCGCCGCCTCCGGCGGAGATGGCGTCTATGTTGAGCTGTACCACTTTGCGATCCGGATAGAGTCTGGAGAGCAGTTCGAAGGCCTTGGCATCGGAAGCCTTGTCACCGAACTGCGGCGCAATGATCGCGCCGTTGATCACGAAATAATTGATATAGCCGGCGGCGAAATCCGGGTTGTCGCGGTTGAACTTGCTCTGGCGCGGATTGAGTGGTGGCGACACGGTGTGCACTTCGAGCTTGCGGCCATCGGCATCGGTGGCGTTCTTCAGGATGTCCAGATGGGCACGGGTGACCTTGTAGTCGTATGACTGCGGGTCGTTGTCGAGATTGGCGATCACCACGCCGGGCTTGACGAAGCGGGCATAGAAGTCGACATGGGCATCGGTGATGTCCTTGCCCTTGATGCCCTCCAGCCAGATGATCTTGCGCAAGCCCAGGCGAGCCTTCAGCTCCTGCTCGACTTCGGCCTTGCTCCACTCGGGATTGCGATTGGCATTGATCCAGCTGCTTTCGGTCATGATCCCGGTGCCGTGACCGTCCACTTCGATGCCGCCGCCCTCGCCCACCAGTTCGCTGCGCTGGTAACGCGCCTCTTCGGTTTCGGCCACCAGGGCCGCCACCTGCGCATCCTTGGCATGCCGCTGTTTGTTGCCCCAGCCGTTGAAATTGAAGTCCACCGCGCCGAGCTCGCCGCGGTCATCGACGACGAAGTTGGCGCCGATATCGCGCATCCAGATGTCGTCGAGTTCAGTGATGACGTAGGTGATGTTCGCCGATCCACAGTGTTCTTCCGCCAGGTCCCGTTCGCTCTCGCGACAGAACACAGTGACCGGTTCATGCTCGGCGATGGCGCGCGCAATCCGTCCCAGCGCGGCCTGCACGTCAGCCGTGAAATCCTCCCAAATGGCGTCCTGTGCACCGAAGGCAATGAACGCCTGCTGATGCTTGTCGCCCTCGTCCGGCATGTACCAGCGACCCTCGCTGGCTGCCAGTACCGCAGCCGGGCTCAATCCAAGCCCCATGAAAGCAGCTCCCATACCGGCGATGACCGATGCCTGCTTGATGAATTCGCGACGCGTGGACATGTGTCTTTTTCCTGAAAATTGAAAAAGGCCGGCGAATGCACGCCGGCCCGATATTACTGGCCGGTGGCCGTCTTGAACTTGGTCCAGGTGCGCATGCGTGCCCGCATGTCGGCCTGGGGAATGTCCTTGCCGGGGATCAATCGCGCATAAGTGGCTTCATTAATGTAGATGTCCGGGTTGTCACGCATTGACGCATCGACGTCGGCACGCGCCTTGGCGTTGGAGGTCGGATAACCGGTGAAGTTGCTGATGGCCGCCATGTTCTGCGGGCGCATCACAAAGTTGATGAACGCATAGGCGTACTCCGGGTGTTTGGCGTCGACCGGAATCGCCATGGTGTCCATCCAGATCGTGGTGCCTTCGCGGGGAATCCGATACTGGAAGTCGGTTTTCTTGCCGGCGGTATCGGACGTGCGCTGCGCCTGGGTCATGTCCCCGCTGTAGCCCAGGGACAGGCACAGGTTGCCATTGACCAGGTCTGTCACCGGTTGCGACTGGAACTTGCGAATGTACGGTCGCAGCTTGAGCAGCAAGGCGCTGGCCGCCGCCAGGTCCTCGGGCTTGGCGCTGCGCGGTTCCCGTCCCAGGTAGTTGAGCACCACCGCCAGCACTTCGTCCGGCGAGTCGATCATCGAAATGCCGCAATCGGCGAATTTCGCCGCCAGTTCCGGCTTGAACAGCATGTCCAGGCTGTTGACCGGCGCATCCGGCACGCGCTGCCTGATTTGCTGCTCATTGTAGGTCAGGCCGATGGTGCCCCAGGTATAAGGCACCGTGGCCTGGCTGGAATGCTCATAGCGGCTGTGCAGTTTCTCAAGGCCGGGCTCGATGTCCGCCAGTTGCGTGAGCTTCGAGCGGTCCAGCGGCAACAGGCTGCCGGCGCGCATCAAGCGTTCGGCCACGGTGTCGCCGGGGAAAATCAGGTCATAGCCGCTGCCGCCGGCGAGCATCTTGGCTTCCAGGGTTTCACTGCCATCCATGACGTCGTAGATCACCTTGATCCCGGTCTCAGCGGTGAACCGGGCCAAGGTGTCCTCGGCAAAATAGTCGGCCCAGTTATACAGGCGCAGGGTTTTCTCCTCGGCATGCGCTGACGGCAAGACGGCGCACAACGAAAACCCCAGGACCGCGAGCAAGCGTTTATGGGAGACGTGCATATCAGACTCCTTGGTGGTTCCAGCGTGCATGGATGCGGCGACCGTCCTGGCTC
>NZ_JBNNVQ010000132.1:0-14866 GCF_050280625.1 Pseudomonas sp. NPDC089569 | reverse complement strand
CTTGTCGAATGAGTGCAGCGAGAGGTCCCGGCCGAAACCCGACTGCTTGCCGCCACCGAAAGGTACGCAGACGTCCAGGGCATCCACTCAACGGCCAGCTGGACACCGCCAAACTGCAACGCACCGTGAACACTGCCGTGCGCATGCTCGACAACGTGATCGACATCAACTACTACTCGGTGCCGCAAGCGAAGAACTCCAACTTCAAGCACCGTCCGGTCGGCCTGGGCATCATGGGCTTCCAGGACGCGCTGTACCTGCAGCACATCCCTTATGGTTCCGATGCCGCCGTGCAGTTCGCCGACACGTCCATGGAAGCGGTCAGCTACTACGCGATCCAGGCTTCCTGCGACCTGGCCGACGAGCGCGGCGCCTACGAGACGTTCCAGGGTTCGCTGTGGTCCAAGGGCATCCTGCCACTGGATTCGCAACAGATCCTGATCGAAGCCCGTGGCCACCAGTACATCGACGTCGACCTGAAAGAAACCCTGGACTGGGCACCTGTGCGCGCCCGTGTACAGAAAGGTATCCGTAACTCCAACATCATGGCCATCGCACCGACCGCGACCATCGCCAACATCACCGGCGTGTCGCAGTCGATCGAACCGACTTATCAGAACCTCTATGTGAAATCGAACCTGTCGGGCGAATTCACCGTGATCAACCCGTACCTGGTTCGCGACCTGAAGGCCCGTGGCCTGTGGGACTCGGTCATGATCAACGACCTGAAGTACTACGATGGTTCCGTGCAACAGATCGAGCGTATCCCGCAGGAGCTCAAGGCGCTCTACGCGACCGCTTTCGAAGTGGACACCAAGTGGATCGTCGACGCGGCCAGCCGTCGCCAGAAGTGGATCGACCAGGCTCAGTCGCTGAACCTGTACATTGCCGGCGCTTCGGGCAAGAAACTGGACGTGACCTACCGCATGGCCTGGTACCGTGGCCTGAAAACCACTTACTACCTCCGTGCCCTGGCCGCGACCAGCACCGAGAAGTCGACCATCAACACCGGTAAGCTGAACGCTGTTTCCAGCGGTGGCAACCACGGCGATGACTCGGTCCTGGCCGCTCCTGCCGGCCCGGCTCCAGTGCCGAAGGCCTGCGCCATCGACGAGCCGGATTGCGAAGCTTGCCAATAAGCTGAGCCGGTAGGCGCCGCACGGCGCTTACTCGAAACCCCCGATCAGCCTCTGGCGGGTCGGGGGTTTTCTTTTGCCGCCTGCCTTCTGCCTGTCTGCCTTCTGTAGGAGCGAGCACGCTCGCGATGAACCTGAGGGCGACACGGGGAATCAGGAAGCCCTCGTTATCGTTAACCTCCATCGCGAGCATGCTCGCTCCTACAGTTTTTCGGCGAGCACAAAAAAGCCCCTCTTTCGAGGGGCTCCTTGTAAAGCGCAATCGAGCATCAGGTCATCTGGATGATGGTCTGCATGATGGTGCTCTGGGTGGAGATGGTCTTGGCGTTCGCCTGGTAGTTGCTCTGCGCCTTGATCAAGTCGACCAGCTCGTTGGTCAGGTTGACGTTGGACTCTTCCAGGGAGTTGGAAACGATAGAACCCAAGGTACCGGTTTGCGGTGCATCGTAGCCAGGAATACCCGATACATAGGTTTCCTTCCAGCTGGTACCACCGACTGGTTGCAGACCTTGCTCGTTGGTGAAACTGGCCAGCGAAATCTGACCGATCGCCTTGGTCTGGTTGTTGCTGAAGTTGGCCAGCAACACACCGCTGCCGTCGATGGTCAGGTTGGTGATCTGGCCGGTGGCATAGCCGTTCTGGGCCGGAATCGAACGCGCCGTGTCAGCGTTGAACTGCGTGGTGTTGGCCATGGCAATGGTCAAGCCGGACGGGTCGGCGGCGGCACCGTTTGCGGTCCAGACACCATTGCTCACGGTGCCCGGCGTCCAGTTGGTGATCTTCAGGTCACTGCTCACCACGGGCGCACCCGGTGGATTTGGAGTGCTGACCGAGACCAGCTTACCCGCCGAGTCGAAGGTCATGGTCGAGGCAACCGGAGGCGTGGCTGCCGCATTCGGGTCGGTGCCATCCGGGTTGCGGCCATCGATCAGGGTGTAGGTATCCCAGGTGTTCGGGCCCGTCTTGACCATGTATTGATCCATGGTGTGCTGGTTGCCCTGCGTATCGAAAACCGGTGTGCTGAACTGCTTGGTGAACGTGGCAGGCTTGGTCGGATCGAACTTGTTGGCCGCAACCGTCTGATCGATCACATCGGCGGTGGAGTTCAGGTTGATCGTCGACGAAACGTTGGTGGTGGACTTCGGCGCCAGGTTGGAGGTGTCAATGCGCAGGTCGGTCAACACGCCGTTGATGATCTTGCCATTGGAGTCGACGCCATAACCCTGCAAACGTGCCGTGCCGTCGCTGTTGGTGACGTAACCCTCTTTGTCGGTCTTGAACGTACCGGCACGGGTGTAGGTCAACGAGCCATTGTTGCTCAGGACAAAGAAACCGGAACCCTGGATACCCATGTCCAGCACGTTGCCGGTGTTGTTCACGTCACCCTGGCTGAACTGCTGGGAAACGTTGGCCAGGCGCACGCCGTTACCGACGGTCTTGCTGCCGCTGCCCAGCTTGGTTGCCGAGTACACGTCCTCGAATTCTGCACGGGACGATTTGAAACCGGTGGTCGCCACGTTGGCGATGTTGTTGCCGGTCACGTCCAGTTGCTTGTTGGCTGCAAAGAGACCGCTAAGGCCGATGTTAAAAGACATAATCCACTCCTTTTTGCCGGGTTAGTCGGCTTTACATACCAATGGTTTGCACTTTGGACAGGGCAACACTGCCCAGCCCGGCAAGATTGAGCATCAACTCACCGCCAGTCTGGCTGATGGTCACGCTGCTGACGGTCGCCGGCAGGTTGGTGATCAGCGATACCGCCTGACCATCGATGGTGGAGGTGGCGCCGAAGGAGTAAGTACCCGCGGTCACCGTCTCCCCCGCATCGTTCTTGCCGTCCCAGATGAAGCTGGCGTTGCCTGCGCTTTGCGAGCCCAGGTCGATGGTACGAATCGCGTTGCCGTCCGCGTCGGTGATTTTCAACGTTACGCCGCTGACCGACGAAGGCACGACAACCGAACCGTTGAAGCTCTTCGAGGTATCGACCACCGCCTTGCTGCCGGGAGCGATAACCGAACGCCCGACCAGCGACGAGGCCTGCAGTGCCTGAGACGAGTTGTAGTTGCTGGCCAGGCCGCTCACGGTGTCGTTGAGCGTGGTAATCCCTTCCAGGCTGCTGAACTGCGCCAGTTGGGCCACGAAAGCGCCGTTGTCCTGGGGCTCCAGCGGGTTCTGGTTTTTCAGTTGCGTCACCAGCAACTGCAGGAACGCATCCTTGCCCAAGGCCTGATTGCCCGTGGAGCTGCTGGTTGCCGATGCCAATCCATCTTTCGTGGTACTGGTCTTGACCGAGGAGTTGGCCAGGATGTCGTTAAGGCTCAAGCTGCTGGTGGTATCGCTAACACTCATCTGAGTCGCCCCCTATCACTGACCGAGGGTCAGGACTTTCTGCATCATGGTTTTGGCGGTGTTCATCATTTCGGCGTTGGTCTGGAACGAACGGCTTGCGGAAATCATGTCGGCCATTTCCTCCACCACGTTGACGTTCGGGTAGTAGACGTAGCCTTTGGCATCGGCAGCCGGATGATTGGGCTCGTAGCGCGCCTCGAGGTTGCTCTGGTCCTCGACCACGCCCAACACCTGTACGCCTTGACCGGCCGCATCCTGGTTCTGGAACAGCGAATCGCCACCGCCGCTCTGGGCACCCTGGAACATGGTGGCGAATACCGGATGGCGCGCACGATAGGTCTGGTCGATGCTCGACGAAACGGTCTCGGCGTTGGCGATGTTCGAAGCAACGGTGTTCAAACGGGTGTTCTGGGCACTCATGCCGCTACCGGCAATGTTGAAAACACTGGATAGAGACATGGGTTACTCTCCGCGCAGGGCTGACACCAGCCCTTTGAATTTACTGTTGAGCAGGGTGAAGCTGGCCTGGAAGTTGATCGCGTTCTGCGCGTAGTTCGACTGTTCCAGCTGAGCGTCCACGGTGTTCTGGTCGATCGACGGCTGCATCGGCGTGCGATACATCAAGGCCTCGTCGCCGTTACCCACGCCTTCAGCTTCGATATGACGGCTGTTGGTCATGTTCAATGCGAACGTGCCGTTGGTGGCTTTTTCGTTCTGTGCCTCGAGCACTTTCGAGAACTCCAGATCCCGAGCCTTGTAGTTCGGGGTATCGGCGTTGGCGATGTTGTTGGCCAGGACCTCGGCACGCTGGGCGCGGAAACCCAGGGCCTTTTCGTGGATGCCGAGCGCTTTATCGAAACTGATGCTCATGTCGGGAAACCTTCGGGTGACCTGATTCTTCGTAACATGAACTTAGCAAGCGCCATGCCAACTTCAAAAAGCCCATAAACCGGGGCTTTGCGGGCGGTGGCAGTGGCGGCAATGCCAGAAAAGCGGCAACCGGTTTCCGCCGGATGCCGCTTTTCTGCCGCTTGCTTCCCTTACAGAACGTCGGCGAAGACTGTAGGAGCGAGCCTGCTCGCGATAGCGGTGTGGCAGGTAATGTTGAATTCGGCTGACAGGACGCGATCGCGAGCAGGCTCGCTCCCACAGAGGCAATGCAGTGCCGGCGAGAATCGGCAGAAAATAAAACGGGAGCCCCTGAGGGCTCCCGTTTTTTGACAACGCCAGACGATCACTTCGCCTGGTAAATGATCCCCGGACTGCACTGAACCATCTGGTAGTGATCCGGCAGGCCGTTCAACGCTTCGGAGGCACCGAGGAACAGATAGCCGCCCGGCTTCAACGTGCCGTGTATGCGCATCAGAATGTCCTTCTTCACTTCGGCGGAGAAATAGATCAGGACATTGCGGCAGAACACGATGTCGAACTTGCCAAGACTCGCGTAGCTGTCGAGCAGGTTGAACGAGCGGAACTCCACCCGGTTCTTGATCGGCGCCTTGATCACCCAGCGACCCGGCCCCTTCGGGTCGAAGTATCGCTGCAATCGCTCAGGCGACAGGCCGCGACCAATGGCCAGGCTGTCATACTCGCCGCTCTTGCAGTTGGTCAGCATGGTGCCGGAAAGATCGGTGGCCACAATCTGCGCCCCCATTCTCAATTGCCCGGCATTGACCCGCTCGAACTCGTCGATGGACATCGACAGCGAATACGGTTCCTGACCCGATGAGCATGCGGCAGACCAGATCCGCAGGCGCTGGCCGGGACTGGCCTTGATCGCTTCGGGCAGTACCTTGTTCTTCAAGACTTCAAACGGATAGGTATCACGAAACCACAGGGTTTCGTTGGTTGTCATCGCGTCCACCACCATCTCGCGCAACCCGCTGCGCGGCTGGGACTGAATGCGCTGAACCAACTCTCCCAGGGACTTGATGCCTTGCTGCTCCATCAGCTTATTGAGACGGCTTGAGACCAGATATTGCTTGTTTTCACCGAGCAAAATGCCACAGGCTTTTTCCAGGAAGACCCGGAACTGTTCGAAATCCAAATTACCCGTAGACAATGCTGCCGCCTCTTAAATCGTGTTGATGTGCCAGGGACGGGACGTCCCTAGCTGATATCTGCTTCTCTGATCCGGTCAACCACCCGGGATGCCAGGTCATCAGGACGGAACTTGGCCAGGAAATCATCGGCACCGACTTTCTTGACCATCGCCTGATTGAACACGCCCGACAACGAAGTATGCAGGATGATATGAAGCTTTTGCATGCGAGGGTCGTTGCGAATCTCGGCCGTCAGAGTGTATCCGTCCATCTCCGGCATCTCGATGTCGGAGATCATCATCAGGAACTCCTCTTCCGGCTTCTTGCCCTCGTCAACCAGCTTGCGCAAGTAATCCAGCGCTTGCCGGCCATCGTTCAACGCAATCACTTCGACCCCGACCGTTTGCAGGCAACGCGTAACCTGCTTGCGCGCCACCGACGAATCGTCGACCGTCAATACGCGCAGCGAGAGCGCCTTGTGCTGGGTTTCGACATCCACCACGCCAGCGGAAATCGCCTCCGGAGTCGGCGCGACCTCAGCCAGCACCTTCTCGACGTCGATGATTTCGACCAACTGGTTGTCGACCCGGGTCACAGCCGTCAGGTAGTGATCGCGGCCGGTGCCCTTGGGCGGCGGATGAATCTCCTCCCAGTTCATGTTGACAATGCGTTCCACCGAGCGCACCAGGAACCCCTGGGTCTTGGTGTTGTACTCCGTGATGATCACGAAGGGATTGTTCTTGTCCTTCAACGCACCGGAGCCGGTCGCCATTGCCAGATCAAGGATCGGAATGGTCGCCCCCCGTATGTTCGCCACGCCGCACACGACAGGACTGGACTTGGGCATCAGCGTCAGTTGGGGGCATTGCAACACCTCCCGAACCTTGAACACGTTAATCCCATACAGCTGTTGGCCGTCGAGACGGAACAACAACAGCTCAAGGCGATTCTGCCCCACCAGTTGCGTGCGCTGGTTCACCGAATCCATTACACCAGCCATGCCCAGACTCCTACACCAACGCCAAGTGTTGTTGCGACGCACATTCATCCCTAAACGGCACGACGCTTGCTTTTTACCTTTCTATGAACACAGAACCGACATTTTTCCGACGCCTGATCACACCCTACCGCAAAATGATGGGTGCATTGGCCGCCGTTTGCCTGTTCAGCACTGGCAGCCCTGCCATTGCTGACTCAGTTACCTTGCCTGACATGCTTATCGGCGTCACTCAGGGCTTTCTTGAATTCACCGTAGAGGACTATCTGGCCACCAGTCAAACGCAAGGTCGCTATGAAATTCAGGTCAGCCAACTCGATCCGCGCCTGCGCATGCCGATGTGCGACAAGGAATTGACTGCTTCACTGGAGAGTCCGGCCAAGCCGCTGGGGCGAGTCACGGTCAAGGTTCGCTGCGAGGGCGCCTCTCCCTGGACAGTCTTCGTACCCGCTCAAGTACGACTGTTTCGCGAGGTCGTGACCACCACCAGACCCCTGCGCCGTGCCGGCATTGTCGAACCTGAAGACGTTATTTTGCGCGAGCGGGATATCAGCACCATCAATCAGGGCTACCTGACCTCCGCGGACCAGGCGATCGGGCAACGATTGACCCGACCAATGGTCGCCGACCAGGTCATTACCCTGGTGCATCTCGAACAGGCTGAAGTCGTCCGCAAGGGTGATCAGGTGGTAATCACCGCCCGCAGCGGCACGCTCAGCGTGCGAATGCCCGGAGAGGCGCTGTCCAATGGCGGCATGAGCGAACAGATTCGGGTGAAGAACCTGAACTCCCAGCGGGTCATCAAGGCGCAAGTCACTGCGCCAGGGCAGGTGGAAGTTTCCATGTAGAACTCCGGGTACGTTCAGATGTGGCGCTGATCGAGGCTGTTCCCTACACTGTGCCCCATGCAGGGCAAGCGTTGGCGCGCGCGGGCTCATTGATAAATGGGCCTAAAGTTTTGTCGGGTATGGCCGAGAACATGGCAAGCGTCCAAATTCCCAGAGGTTTTTTTAACATGGTCATCGATTTCAGCCGTTTGAACAGCTCCTCGTCACTTACGGGCAGTACACGTACCAGCGCCAGCCAGGAAACCGCCGAAACCGGCAAATCCGCGCCGCTGACTACTCCGGCCGATCAAGCCACTACCGTCCAGAGCGGGGAATCGGTACATCTCAGCAATGAGGCTCAAAAGTTGCAGAAGGTCACTGATACGCTGCGCGATCAGCCTGTCGTCGACAAAGCCCGCGTGGCCGAGTTGAAAGCAGCGATTGCAGATGGCAGCTATAAGGTCGACAGCAACCGCGTAGCCAGCAAGCTGCTCAATTTCGAAGCCCAGCGCTAGGCCCCGGCCCGCGCCAGGCTTTTGGACGCTTAAAACCCAAGGCCAGTCATGCACGACACTAATTTACTGCAACTGATCACCGACGACTTTGCTCCAGCGCAACAATTGCTGGAGTTGCTGCGCACCGAGTCCCTCGCCTTGCACGGTCGCGACATGTTCTTGCTCGAAGACATCCTGGCGCAAAAACAGGCGCTGATCATTTTGCTTGATCAGCACGGCCGCAAACGCAGTGAAATCCTCGCCAGCCTGAACCTGTCCGCCAACCGTAGCGGCCTGGAACAGCTGGCCAGCCAGTCGAGCATCGGCCAGGAACTGCTGGCGCAAAGCGATGTGCTGACCGACCTCCTGAACCAGTGTCAGGCCATCAATGCCAATAACGGCCAGTCGATCCGCGTGCAGCAGGCCGCCACGGCCACCCAGCTGAAAATTCTTACAGGCGGCGAACCTCCAGCGCTTTATGACGCCAGTGGGTCCTTTTCAAAGCTTGTGAAACCGCGCCCACTCAGTCAGGCTTGACCCCGCCGAAAAGCACGCTCTATCAAGACGCGAAACATGCTGGCAAAATGCTGGCTAGCCGTAGTCAAAATTTGTCTGGAGATTGATTAACCGTGTCCAATGCCTTAAATGCGGATGATGCTCCGCAGCCGCCCAAGGTGCTCAGCACGCCCCTGGAAATCTCCGGTAATCTTCGTCAGCTGCAAGAGAGCCAAGACCCGCTGATCATTACATTCCATGAGCGCAGCCAGCGTTTCCAGAGCTATCTGGTGGACATTGACCGTGACAGAAACATGATCGCTCTGGACGAAATGATCCCACGCGATGGCGAACGCTATCTGCTGGCGGGCGAGTCGTACAAGGTTGAAGGCTTCCATGAGGGCGTGCGCATTGCCTGGGAAAGCAATGGCCCGCTGACCATCGACGAATCCGGTGGTTCACGCTGCTACCGTGGCACGTTGCCGGACGAAGTGGTCTACCACCAGCGTCGCAATGCGTTCCGCGCAGCCCTGAAGCTGGCTCAGTTGGTGAACGTCGATCTGGATGGCGAGAAACTCAAGACCCCTATTCCTGGCAAGCTGCTCGACATTTCTGCCACTGGCTGCAAGCTGCGCTTCGACGGCGACATTACCGGCAGCCTGCAATTGGGTCAGGTCTACGACCGGTTCGCAGCCGCCCTGCCCTTTGGCAAGATGATGGCCCCTGTCGAACTGCGTTACCTGCATTTCGAAGAAAAAATCTCCACCACCTTCGCTGGCGTTCGCTTCCACAACATGAGCGGACTGGTGCAACGGCAAGTCGAACGATTTGTCTATCAGTTGCAGCGCGAAGCGCGTCGTTTCGACAAAGACGACCTCTGATAGCAACGCATAAAAAAGGGCAGCACCTTGCGGTGACTGCCCTTTTTTATGCCTGAATCTCAAGGCCTGGCTTCAGTAACGCCTGGCTCCTGCCCCGCCTCCGGCTCCTCCTGTGCAGGCGTATCGCCTTTGGGTTCCGACTCGGGCACAGGCTCGGAAGACGCCGGACTGTGCATTTGATTCTGCACCACTTGCTCGTCGACCCGCGGGTCGAGCGCAGCAACCAGTGGGGAACTGGTCATGCTGTCCGGCATGGCCACATGATGCAGAGGTGCATCGTCCACCTGATGGAGGTTGGTCACCGCCTTCGGACGAATTCGCCACACCAGCACCAGGGCAAAGAAGGCTGAGAACGCATACAGCATCTGGCTACCGAACAGCTTCATCAGCACCCCGGTCACCAGCGGACCGATACTTGCGCCAACGCCGTAGGTGACCAGCAACATCGCCGTCAGCGATACCCGGCGATCGCCTTCCACATGGTCATTGGAAAATGCCACCGCCAAGGGGTACAGGCAGAACTGCACCAATGAGCAAAGGAACCCTGCAGCGAACAATATCTCCAGCGGTACCTGCTTCATGATCGCCAGCGGCGCGGCAGCCAACGCCAGGCTGAAGGCGAAACAACGAATCAACAGTGCCCTGTCATAGCGATCCGACAGCCACCCCAACGGCCACTGCACCAACAGACCGGCAAAAATGCAGCTACCCATGAACAAGCCGACTTGTTCGGTCGTCAGCCCTTGCTGCGAGGCGTATAGCGGCGCCAGGCCATAGAACGACCCAACGATCAAACCGGCACCCAGCACCGTACTCAATGACTGCGGTACACGCTTGATGAAGAACCGGGGCTCCATCGGAGCCGGGTGCAAAGGCGCCGGGTGGATGCGTCGGGTCAGGGCCACCGGGACCAGACACAGGGCAAAACACAGGGCAACCAGCATCAGCAGCTCAAGCCCCAGTCCCGGGTGCATGACCAGAATCAACTGACCCAGTACCAACCCCAGGTAAGAGGCGATCATGTAGCCGCTGAACACCAGGCCACGCTGCTTGGCATCGGCCTGCTCATTGAGCCAGCTTTCGATAACCATGTATTGGCACATCATGCCCAGGCCGACGATCATTCGAAGGAACAACCAGGCTGGCACCCAGCTCACCAGGCCATGCCCCAGCACCGCGGCACCGACAATCCCGGCACAGGCCGAATAGGCGCGAATATGCCCCACCCTGGCAATCAACCGATGACCGATCTTGCCGCCCAGTACCAGGCCGAAATAGTTGGCAGCCATCAGAGCACCCACCCACAGACTGTCGACATGATCGGCAGCCAGGCGCAAGGCCAGGTAGGTACTCAACAGACCCGAACCGATCAACATCATCAGCGAGGCGAAATAAAGCGCTCGAAAGGATTTCCAGATTTGGCGCATCGGCGTTCCGAGCGGCTCCTTGCAGTAAGTATCGGGCAATGAAAAAGATAGCCCGATGTCGAGATTTCGTCAGGCCTGGGCTGCTAGAACACGCCGTTCCCAGGGGGTAATTTCATCAAGGAAGCTGGTCAGCTCCATGGTCTTCGAAGCAATGTAGCCTTCGATGAACTCCTCGCCGAACAGTTCCCTCGCCAATTGGCTACGTTTCAGACGCTCAAGGGCGGCATGCAAGGTACACGGCAACGAAAGATTGTCCGGCACTTGCAGTTCACCCTGGACAGCCGCGCTCGGCTCCAGTTTATGCTCCATGCCATATAACCCGGCTGCAAGGCTGGCGGCAATCGCCAGATAGGGATTGGCATCAGCGCCGGGCAGGCGGTTCTCGACTCGACGCGCGACCGGCGAGCTGGCTGGAATGCGCAAGCCCGCAGACCTGTTGTCGTAGGACCAGCAAGCATTGTTCGGTGATGCAAAGGGATGACACAAACGCTGGTAGGAGTTCACATTCGGCGCGAAAAGCGCGGTGAAATCCGCCATGGCGGCCTGTAGACCACCGATGAAATACCGGAAGACTTCCGTCGACTCCCCGGTATCGTCACTGAAGATGTTACGCCCGCTGGAAATCTCGACGATGCTCTGATGAATATGCATCGAACTGCCCGGCGTATGCGCCAGGGGCTTGGCCATGCACACCACGGTCAGGCCGTGCTTTAGCGCGACTTCCTTGAGCAAATGTTTGAACAGGAATGTCTGGTCGGCCAGCAGCAGCGGATCACCATGCAGCAAGTTGATCTCGAATTGGCTGATTCCCATTTCGTGCATGAACGTATCGCGAGGCAAGCCCAGCGCTGCCATGCATTCATAAACCTCACTGAAAAATGGGCGCAGGCCATTGTTGGAACTGACGCTGAATGCCGAATGCCCATCCTCACGACGACCGTCCAGGCCAAGCGGTGGCTGGAATGGTTGAGTCGGATCGATGTTCGGTGCAAAGACAAAAAATTCAAGCTCGGTCGCCACCACCGGCGCCAGGCCGAGGGCCGTGTATCGTTTGATGACAGCCTTGAGTTGGCCGCGGGTCGACAGGTTGGAGCTTTCGCCGCTCAACTCATCTGCATCGCAAATGGCAAATGCGCGCGGCTGTTTGCTCCAGGGCAAGCGGTGGATTTGCGTGGCATCCGGAACCAGCGCCAGATCGCCATCATCGCTGCCGTAAAAACGTGCAGGCGGATACCCGCCCATGATGCATTGCAGCATCACCCCCCGAGCCATCTGCAAACGCCTTCCCTCGAGGAACCCTTCGGCCGTCATCACTTTGCCGCGGGGTACACCATTCAAGTCCGGCGTGACGCATTCGATCTGATCAATGTCCTTCAATCGCTGCGCGAGTGAACCCAGGCGATCGGTTGTCATGAAGCAATCCTTGTTTTCCTGCGAGCCGCGAACGGCGACCCGTACAAAATAGGCTCCACGTGTTCGGAATATCAAGCAGCGTCAAACAAAAAGCATTGCACCTTGAGTGCTGATGATCAGGGCAGATAGAGCCTGAAGACACCCCCACCCAATGAACCACCATTGCTGATTTCGGTGCGCCCCTCGATACCATTGCGCTGATGCAATGCCGCGATTCGCCCGGCGAAATACAACCCCAGGCCAGTACTGCCACTGCTGTGGTTGATACCCTGTACATAATCGGCCTGACGCTTAATCATCTCGGCAGGATAACCGTCACCATCGTCATTGATCGTCAGCACCAGTTGCCCGGCTTCGTCGCTGACGCTGATCAATACTGCGTGACGGGCATAACGAATGGCGTTGTTGATGCTGTTGGCCAATACGGAAGCGATCAACTCCCTATCGAAAAAGCCCAGAGGGCTCAACGGATCGACCTCGTAGGTCGCGGCAATGCCCCGGCTGGCAAATACATCCTGATGACAGGCCAATTGCGCTTCAATGAAGTCATCCAGCTCATGATAGGCCGGTTGCAGGGGCAACTGATTGACCCCCAGCTTGTACAGGCCCAGCAACTGCACAAGCATGCCGTTGAGATGAGCGAACTCGAATTCGATCACCCCTTGCTCCGGACACTTGCGCGCCTGGTCCGGCAGACCCGCCAACCATTGGCTATGGGCCTGCATCAGCATGGCCAGTGAATTCTTCATGTCGTGCACGGTGGATGCAATCACCGTGGAAAAGTCCAGCGCCTGTTGGTTGCCGTTCATTCGCCAAACGCCTTGATTTTGAGTTTCTGGTAACGCGAATAACGTGCATCGGTATCCGGCATCAATCCCACCATTTTCAGGCAGGTCCGGCACTCTTCAAGCTCCGCCGAGGGGACGCTGGTATCAGTGCCATGCAGCAATGCCTGAGCCATGTTCAACGCGATACTGATGTTCTTCGGTTGCATCGCCAGGGCCTTGCGGAATACTTCGCGAGCCTCCACCAAATTGCCCGTCTTGTACACGCGCACGCCTTGTCGATTGAGATCGGCGGCAGCATTACCCGAATTGAGAATGTTCGGATCGTCGGTAAGCTTGGCAATGCCTTTCATCACTGCCGGATCATCGCCGTAGATTTCCGCGCAGTTTTTCAGCATCGAGGCACCGGCATCCGCCTTGCCGAGCATTTGCAGTTGCTTGGCCACCAAAAGCGCCGCTTCGGCACTCATGAATTGCTCCATGCCCTCAAGGCGCATCATCGCTTGCTCGGTAAGCTTTTCAGCCGTCTCCCCGTCGTTGAGCAACAAACTGGTGGCCTTCATCAGGCGAGCACGAATCTGCAGACCGGGATCAGATGGGTTCTCCTTGGCGACAGCACTCAACGTCGTATTGATTTCGAGCCGGGTTCGAGTATCCAGGCCCTTTTCGCTCCCTTTGCTGATCAGGGCATGTGCCAATCCAAGGCTGCTTTCGGCATCCTTGAATCGTGATTGGGCTCCCTGGTTTACAGCCTGGCGATAGGCTCTGGATGCCGTGTCGAAATCTTCGTTGGTCATTGCCAATTTGCCCAACTGAGCCTGGCGGCGTACCGCCAATGGAGAAAGGCGAATCGCTTCCTCCAATACTTTTTGGGCGCCTTTGCTATCCCCTTCTGCAACCAGTACATCAGCCATCCCATCGTAAAGCGCCGGCATCATCGGGAAGACCTTCAGCGCTTTCTCGTAGACGCCTTTAGCCTGGGCGACCTGACCTCGCTTGAACAGCAATTGACCCAAGCCGGCAAACGCCCAAGGTAGCGGCCGATCAGCAATGATGCTGTCGTAAAGACGCTCCAGCGCCTCGTTCTGGTTCAGATCGCGCAGCGCATCGGCGCGGTAGCGCAAGCACAGCGGCGAGTAACGGATGTCTTGCTTGCACAGGGCAATGCAGGCATTGAGCACTTCAACCGGTTTGCCCCGGTCGAGGGCCTGCAGTATGGGCTTGAGCAGCGTCTTGCGCTGCTCAAGGCGCTCAAGACGTTGAGCCAGGCCGGAACGGTTGAACGGCTTGGTCAGATAAGCATCAGGCTCATGCTCCAATGCGCTAAGCACCATGGCCTGGCTGGTTTCGGCCGTCACCATGAGAAACACACTTTCATGGCTGATCAGCTTCTCGATCATCAGGTCTTCGAGCACCTGCTGACCGTTTTTCTTGCCATCGCCCAAGTGAAAATCCTGCAGAATAAAATCGTAGGATTTCTGCGAACACATTTTCAGCGCCTGCTCGCCCGTGTCGGCCGTATCGACATCCTTGACCCCCAGCTCCCGCAACATGGACCTGACCGAACTGCGAAAGTCCGAAAAATCATCGACGATCAGAAAACTCTTTTGGTGATACGACAGCATCGAAGATTTCCAGGCAATTTAAGAGGAATGACCGAATGACGAAACGTGAACTAGGTCGGCTTCACTGCCCCTTTCGGCGCGCAGATGATAGCCAGTAGCCATAAGCTATCAAGCGATTTTTCTTCACCGCCGATAGCAACTGAAGGCGGCTAACGTGAAGATCGCTTTGACTCTATGGTTATCGGCCAGTGGGGGCGTTCTCTTGAAGCAACGCGGTGCAATCGCAACTGTTGCTCAACAGAATAATCTTGATGGGAAATGACTTTTTCAGCGTAACCGTTCGACACCCCATTTCTTCCGGGCAAAACAAAACCCCTACCTGCGTACGCAGATAGGGGTTTTGGAATTTAATCTTGACGATGACCTACTCTCACATGGGGAAACCCCACACTACC
>NZ_JBNNVQ010000131.1:0-14933 GCF_050280625.1 Pseudomonas sp. NPDC089569 | reverse complement strand
GACAACTATGTCGAGCACATGCAAAGCAAACACCCGGACAAACCGGTGATGAGCTACGAGGCGTTCTTTCGCGAGCGCCAGGAAGCGCGCTACGGCAGCAAGGCGGGGCCGAAGTGTTGTTGATCCGGTTGCCGGATTAATGGCGATACCTGTGGGAGCGAGCCGGCTCCGGGCGGCTCGCTCCCACAGGTAAAGCCTGCTGACCGGGACCGGTCAGATTTCGTCAGGATCGCTGAGGTAGGGCGCATTTCGCTGAGTGATGCGCAGTTTGAATACCAGTCCATTACCCTTGGTATCGGCCAGGTAGGTAAAAGGCGCGCCTCGACGAAAAACACCACCGATTTGACCGGCATTGTCGGCCATGAGCCGAACCCGGTGAATATCGCCTCGCATGTCGTCCAGTGTGATGATCCGGTTATCAGGATTCAGAATGCAGAAGGATGACGTATCGCGTCCGGCTGCCGGGAATGCACCCAGTGCGCCGAAAGAATCCCGGCTGATGCACTTGCCGTGATGTCCGTTTTCAGAACGGATATACAGGGTGTAGTAGTCGTCAGTGCAACGAAAATACAGGGTCAAGGGTGCGATGGCTGCTGATTCCTGAGGTGGGCATATGCCAAGGAGGTGGGCGTCATCGATCCTCTGTGTCCTGCCGGTAAAAGATCCTCCGGAGTAAAGACTGTCTGTTCTTAAAATCGGGCCATCGTGCAGGTTGCCCAGAAGCTCTACATGGTCGTTGTCCAGCTCCAGTGTTGCAATAAACGATTTCTGGCGATTGCTGCTCATGATCTCATCCTTGAGTTCGGTTTGGATTGGGATGTCCCGCTGGCGAAAGTAATGGTTTTTGCGCCCGTGAAGTTGCAGCGATGTATTGCTGCATGTTGTACAACGGTGGGTCGTTGGATTCGGCCAACAAGCGGCGCACTGTGCGGGCGGTGGCATGGACTAAGCTTTGAGTCAGCTCAATCCGCAGGTCTGGCGCCATGAGTGACTTTGCAACCTACTGGTTTCCCACGCTTCTCATGATTGTCGGCGCTTTTTTAGGTGCCTGGTTTTCCATCTGGCTGCCCAAATTCCTGAGTACCCGACGCTACGCCCGTCGCGACGACCTGCTCGGTGAGTGGGCGTCGACCTGGCAGGACGCCGATGACCCGAATCAGTGGGTGACCGAAACCGTCACGGTCGATATTGCCGATGGTCGATTGCACCTGCTCAATGCCAACAATGTCGGCGGCTACCGCTGGGAAGGTACCTGCGAGCTGTATGACGATCATTACCTTTACGGAAAATGGAAGTCGCTGAAGAAAGCGGCACCGTCCAAGGGCGTGTTCAGTTTTCTGATGCTGCCTCAGGGGGATGTTCTGGTGGGGCAGGCCATGGGCCAGGACAAACTCGGTGTTGCCAGGACGTCGGACTGGATCCTTGCCCGGCAGAATGTGGACATTGACAAAGGCAAGCAGTGGTTGCGCGACCACACGACCTATTACCGTGGCAATCCTTGAAGTTGAGCCTGTGCGGCATTGACGGGCGTCATTGGCAATCGAAAAACCGATTGGTCACATCAAACCGGGGATAGCCGTTTGTCGGGCGTACCGGTATGCTCGGCACGTTCTCCGAACGCCAATGATTAACAACCACAGTGAAGCCATGAGCCAATCAGAATCGCGTGCGAATGTTCTAGCGCTGTATCCGGAAGACTCCCGCGAGGCGGCGGCGCTGCTCAAGCAAGCCGTTCCACTGATGGTTCGCCACAATATCCCGCCCAATCCAGTGCATTACGCGCTGTGGTACACCTACAGCAAGGGGCAGGAACCGGAACTCAATCGCCGTCTGGACCGAGTGGTCGCAGACTTCGACGGTTGCCCACCGGAATCCGCGACCAAGCTGTTTCGCGAATTCATCATCCGTGACGAACTGGAGGACGCCCGTGCCGGACAGGAGCAGGTGATCCATCTGGTAGACGGCATGGAGCGGGATGTTTCGCGTAGCGTGAAAGGCAGCGTCAATTTCCAGAACCGTCTGGGGCAGTGCCTGCAAATGCTTGAGGAGCCGGTCAGCGAGCGCTTGCCGGGCATCCTGAGCGAGCTGCAGCAAAGCACACGGCTGATGCAAAGCCAGCAGGAGCATTTCCTGACGCAACTGCAATCGGCGCAAAGCGAAATCAAAAGCCTGCGCGACAAGCTCGAGCGTGCGCAGTTGGCGGCGACACTCGATGGCTTGACCGAATTGCTCAACCGCAGCGCCTTCACACGCTTGCTCGAGCAAGCCCTGGCCAAGAAAACCCGTGTCGCCCTGGTGATGCTGGATATCGATCATTTCAAACAATTCAACGACCTGTACGGTCATCCGCTGGGCGACCGGGTTCTGCAACATGTCGGGCAGGTGTTGCGCGGGGCGCTGGCCACCGATGCCTTTGCGGCGCGTTACGGCGGCGAGGAGTTCTGCGTGGTACTCCAGGACTGTGCCGATCTCGACAGCGCCTGCGCCTTTGCCGAGCAGTTGCGCCTCAAGGTCCAGTCATTGCGAATCAAGGCGCGAGGCACGGACACTGTGCTGGACACTGTGACCGCGTCCTTCGGCGTTGCCTTCGTTCAACCCGGCGATAATCTGGAAAGCCTGGTGACGCGTGCCGATGACGGCCTCTACCAGGCCAAGCGCAACGGGCGCAACCAGGTGTGTGCCATGCGCCGGGACCCGGCACTGCAACCCTGAACCGCAAGGGTTCGCTGCAGCGTCGGGTTCCTTGAGTGACTAATCACCGTTCACGCTGCGCGGCAATCCCAAGGGGTTGAGTTCGCGCAATGCCTCGGGCAGCAATGCATCCGGAAAGCCCTGGTAGGTCACGGGGCGCAGGAAACGCTCGATGGAGGTCATGCCGACCGAAGTGAAGCGGCTGTCCGATGTGGCCGGAAAAGGTCCGCCGTGGGTGGTGGCGAAGGTCACTTCCTGCGGATGAGCGAAGGCATTGACCACGATCCGTCCCGTGCGCCGCTCCAGCACCGGCAACAAGCGACGGGCCAGTTCCATGTCCGTTTCCTCAAGGTGCAGGGTCGCGCTGAGCTGACCGCGAAACGACCGCGCGACGGCGATCATCTGCATCTCATCCTTGACCCTGACCAACAAGGCCGCCGGGCCGAACACTTCGTGGGCCAAAGCCGTCTGCGCCAGAAAGCGCTGACCGTCGACTTCCAGCAATGCGGATCGGCCATCCAGATCCCCCAGGGCTGCCGTACCTGTAGCAACCGGTTTTGCCCCGATGCTTTGCAGCTGTTCAAGGCCACTGAGGTAAGCCTCATGAATTCCCGGTGTCAGCATCGGGCGAGCCGGCGCCTCGGCTACGCGCCTGGCCATGGCGGTGCGCAGCGGGTCGAAGCCGTTGCCGTCGACGGCAATCAGGATCGCCGGCTTGAGGCAGGCCTGGCCGACATTGACCAGCATGCGTTCGGCAAACCCGTCTCCGATCTGCGCCCCGTGCGCTGCCAGTGCATGGGGCAGGATGAACGTCGGATTGACGCTGGTCATTTCGGTGAAGACCGGGATGGGATCGGGGCGCAGCTGCGCTCGCCGATACAACGCCATGCCCCCCTGTTCCGAACCGGTGAAGGTCACCGCCTTGATCAGGGGATGGTCGACCAGTGCTTCTCCTATCAGGTTGCCGCCACCGCGCAACACCGAAAACACACCTTGCGGCAGGCCGCAGTCCTGCACGGCCTGGAGGATGGCGCGGGCCTGAATTTCCGAGGAACCGGGGTGGGCATTGTGGGCCTTGACGATGACCGTCGCACCCGCTGCCAGTGCCGAAGCGGTGTCGCCGCCGGCCACCGAGTAACTGATCGGGAAATTGCTCGCACCGAATACCGCCACCGGACCGATGGCGATTTTCTGCAAGCGGTGATCCATGCGCGGTCGTGGCTGGCGATCAGGCTGTGCCGGGTCGACGGCCAGTTGCAGGAAGCGTCCTTTGCGCACGACACCGGCGAACTGGCGGAACTGGGTGGCAGCCTTGGCCGCTTCGCCCAGCAGCTGCGCTTCGGGCAGGCCGGTTTCCAGCGCTGTGCGTGCCGCCAGTTCGCGGCTCACGGCATCGAGGTTGTCGGCGATGCGCTCAAGGAATGCCGAGCGCTCGGCCAGTGAGGTATGGCTGTAGTGGTCGAAGGCAAGGTCGGCGAGGTTAGCGGCCATGTCCACCTCCGCGATGCCGCCCAGCGCGAAGTCCGGTTCGATCAACTGGTTGGTCGCTGGATTGAGTGCCTTCATGGTCCCGGCACTGGCAGGGACTTCGCTGGCGCCGATCAGCAGGTTTCCGGTGAGTTTCATGCGGCATTCGCTCATGGCTGCAGGGTGTTAATGAGCTGTTCGGTCGTCACGATCGAATGGGCGAAGGTGGGGCCGTTCAGCTCATGGGCGGCGTGCATCATTTCCGGCTTGAACGCGGCGGTGGCGTCGCGCACCAGGGTGACGTGGTAACCCAGTTCCTGGGCGTAGCGGGCGGTGGCCTCGATGCAGGTGTTTGCCAGTAGACCGACGATGATCACGTGGGTGATGCCTTTCTGCTTGAGGCGAAAATCCAGGTCGGTGTTGGCAAAGCCGCTCGAACCCCAATGTTCCTGGACGACGATATCGCCAGGTTTCGGTGCAAAATCGGGGTGCCATTCGCCACCCCATTCGCCGCGGGCGAAGTGATGCATGTGCTGGATCTTGCACTGGCTCGGGCTTGGGTGATCCCAATTGTCATAGTCACCGTGTTCCCAGCGACGGTGCGGTACGATGACCACCGTCATGCCGAGTGAGCGGACGGTCTGGTCCAGCGCGCGCAGGTTGTCGAGCAGGCCGACCTGTTCGGCAATCGGCTCGATCAAGGGATAAACCTTGCCGCCTTCGGACAGAAAATCGTTGTAGGGATCGACCAGCAGGTAAGCGGTACGATCAAGGGGATAGGTCGTATTCGACATGATCAATTCTCCGGAATATGGGCTGGCCTCGGCACAGTGTTGATATGATAATCATAGTTACGATGAAAGAGGCAAGCCTGCATGGCCGTAAAAAAGACTGCTCCTGATACCTTGTGTCCGATTGCACGGGCCGAGGACATCGTCGGGGATCGCTGGACGGTATTGGTCCTGCGTGAATTGTTCATGCGCAATCACCGTTACGACGAGATCCAGGCGCAGACCGGCGGTACCCCGCAGATGGTCGCCGCGCGCCTGAAAAGCCTGGTGTCCGACGCCATGGTCGAGCGCCGCGCCTACAGTGAGCGGCCGCTGCGCTACGAATACCACCTCACGGCCAAGGGCGAGGCGTTTTACGCCGTGGTCCTGGCCCTGCGTGCCTGGGGAGAAACCTGGTGCAAGTCGCCGCAGGAAGGCCTGGCGGTGCGCTACACCCACCAGCGCTGCGGACATCACGCCGGACTCGGACCTTTGTGCGAGCACTGTGGTGAGTTGTTGCGCCGGGAAGAGTTGCAAAGCGAAGCCAGTGAAGCCTACGTCCATGAGCGAAATGCACGGCGCGAAGCCTTCAAGTCCCAGCGCGGAGCTGGCACCGCATCGGTGGTGGAGTAGCGCGTGGGGCAGGGGACAGTGGTTAACTATTCGTTCGGATAATAATCACCATCACCGTTCGCAAGTTCTGTTGAGTGGAGGAAACAAGGAAAATCGCGCCATCCAAAAACGCCTTTCAGGAACCGGCGCGATGAATATCCTCACTCGACAAGCCCTTGTCGCCTCCTTGCTGCTGTCGGGGTGCGCCTCCGCCCCGAACGATCCGACGCTGATTCTGCAGACAACCAAGGCGCCGGCCGACTACACGCAGTGCGTTCTGCCGAAATTGCAGCAGGATTCGCTCAATGCAACCGTTTCGGAAACCCAGCGCAGTTACCGCATCGTGGTTTCCAGCAAAATCGCCGCAAATGACGTGCTCGAGACCTACAAGGCTTCGAACGGCGGCAAGGTGTTCCTGTACCAGCGTGCGTTGCTGGCATCGACGTTCGGGCCTTCGCCGCTCGAGCGCGCTGCCCAGGCCTGCCTGTAGTCGATTCCCGATAAAGATCCGGCTTGCACACTCGGGCACGTTCCGGTCAGGCGTACCGAAAGGCTGTCAATTGCCGTGATTTCCCTGGCATTTTTAATTTGAACGTACCTTCAATTAAGTTGCATATACAACCCGCGTCTCGATATAGTGGCCAACTAATATCAATTATAAAAACTTGCCAGCGGGGCTGCTGCACTCACATTTGCACGAGCTGTGCTGGCTGACGTATCGCTCATTCGAGAATGCTCATGCCTAATCGCTCACTGCACTTCAAGCTGTTCTGGACAGCGCTGGTCGGCACCTTCGTCGTCATGGCGCTACTGCTGGGTTCCATTGCCTATATCGCCTACGGCACGTCCGTCAAAGAAACCTTTGCCCTGGTCAATACCGTCGTCAAGGCCAATGCCAAGGAAGTGGAAGTCGAACTCGGCGCCGGTTTTACCGTGGCCGAATCCCTGGCCAGTGTCGCCACGGCCATGCAGCAACAGCAGGTCGATCGCAAGACCGCCGATGCATTGACCCGTCAGTTGTTCGAAGCCAATCCAAAGCTGCTGGGCCTTGGGCAGTATTGGGAAGCGAACGCGTTCGACGGCAAGGACAGTGAGTTTGCCAACCAGCCCAATCATGACGCCACGGGTCGTTACCTGACGTACTGGAACCGCGCCAGCGGCTCGGTGAAGTCCGAGGCATTGAGTGGCTACACCCCGGAAAATGCCGACAACCAGTATTACTACCGGCCACTGCATACGCGCCAGCCCTGGGCGTCCGAACCCTTCGCCTACAGCACCGGCACCGGCCAGAAAGTGATGATGGTGTCGATCATGGTGCCGCTGTTGCAGAGCGGCAAGGCCGTGGGTGTGGCCGGGGTGGATATCCCGCTGGAAAGCATCAACCGACAGCTCTCCACCATCGATGCGTACAAAGGTTACGGCGCGCTGATCTCCAGCGATGGCCTGTATGCCAGCCATCCCGATGCCAAGCGCCTGAGCCAACCGGCCGACGAGTTGCCGGCCGCTGCCAGGGATGCGATCAAGGCAGGCCAATCCTACAGTTTTGAACACGATGGCTGGGGCTACGTGCTGCAACCGGTGCGCATCGGCAAGGCGCCGAACAACTGGGCGTTGATGGTGGCTTATCCGTTGGCCGAGGCCATGGCCGGCATCAACCATTTCCTTTATACCGCCGTGGTCATCGGCCTGGTGGCGTTGCTGGTGTTGGCCATCGTGCTGTGGCATTTGCTGGCGTGGCAGATTCGTCCGCTGTCGGGCCTGACCGTCGGCATTCAAGCGTGGGGCGGTGAGCTGGGGTTGCGTTTCGAACAGCGCAGCGGCGATGAAACCGGCAAGTTGGCGGGGGCTTTCAACCAGTTCATCCAGCGCCTGGGCGACCTGGTGGGTTCGATTCGTCACAGCAGCGGCGCCTTGATGCAGATCTCCAATCACCTGGGCGATACCACCCAGGCCGTTGCCGAGCGGGCGACTTCGCAACACACCGCCACCGAAGAAATGGCCAGCGGCGTCACCGCATTGGCGCATTCGGTGACCGAAATGTCCCAGCAGGCCGAAGATGTGGAACAGCTGGCGCGCAACACCGAAATGCTGACCACGCACATTTCCACAGACATGGGCCAGACCCTGGCCGGCATCACGCACATCGACCAGACCATGGACGTGGTGGCCGGCGCGGTGGGCGATCTGGAAAAACGCTCGCAGCAGATTGCGGGGATCATCGCGGTGATTCGCAGCATCGCCGACCAGACCAACCTGCTGGCCCTCAACGCCGCAATCGAAGCCGCACGGGCAGGGGAGCAGGGCCGTGGGTTTGCCGTGGTGGCCGACGAAGTGCGGCAACTGGCCGAACGTACCAGCCGCTCGACCGGGGAAATCGGCGAGATGATCGGCGCCATCGGCTCGGACGTGCGCAACACCGTGGCCAACGTCCAGCAGGTGGGCGAAGCCGTGCGCCAGGGCGTGGTGCAACTGACCACCTCGGCCCAGGGCGTCGACCAGATCCGCCAGCATGCCCAGGACATTCTGACGCGCATCAGCGAAGTGGCGCGCCAGACCCAAAGCCAGGCCGCCACGGGCGAGCAGCTGTCGGTGGCCATCCAGGGTGTCAGCCGAATCTCCGAACAGAATGATCATGCGATCCGCAGCCTGCTCGAACAATCGGTACAACTGCGTGACCAGGCCGGCTCACTGAGCCAGCAACTGACGCAATTCCGCGATTGAGATACCCGCCGGCAGGCGCGAGGCACGCCCACGAAGGCGGGACTTGCGCCATTTACCCCCATCGAAAACACCTTCGTCCGTAGGAGCCAGGCTCGCCGGCCAAGGCGGCCTCACGTCATACGGCACCAATGAAAACGCCTTCGTCCGTAGGAGCCAGGCTCGCCGGCGAAGGCGGCCTCACGTCATGCGGCACCCATGAAAACGCCTTCGCCTGTAGGAGCCAGGCTCGCCGGCGAAGGCGGCCTCACGTCATGCGACGCCAATGAAAACGCCTTCGCCCGTAGGAGCCAGGCTTGCCGGCGAAGGCGGCCTCACGTCATACGACGCCAATGAAATCGCTTTCGCCGGCAAGCCTGGCTCCTACGGATTCGGGGCGCTACAAAATAGGGAGGGCGTTGTAGGAGCGAGGCTTGCCCGCGAAGGCGGCCTCGCGTCATGCGGCACCCATGAAAACGCTTTCGCCGGCATGCCTGGCTCTACGGATTCGGGGCGCTACAAAATAGGGAGGGCGTTGTAGGAGCGAGGCTTGCCCGCGAAGGCGGCCTCACGTCATACGGCGCCAATGAAAACGCTTTCGCCGGCAAGCCTGGCTCCTACGGATTTCGGGACGCCTCGAAATATGGGATAAGCCCGGCTCCTACGGGAATGGTGTCAGTTCGTCGCCCTCAGGCTAGTAATTATGATGATCATCATATATTGTTCGCGCAAATGCCTCGACGCGGGCCTGAGCCATGAAACGAAATGATCTGCGCAACATCGATTTGAATCTGCTGGTGGTGTTCGAAGCGCTGATTCAGGAGCGCAATGTCACCCGGGCCGCGCAGAGGCTTGCGCTGGGTCAACCGGCCGTCAGCAATGCCCTCGCGCGTCTGCGATGCCTGTTCAACGACCCCCTGTTCCAGCGTGCGGGTCGAACCATGCAGCCCACGCCCCGCGCGTTGCGGGTCGCGCAGATACTGGGGCCGGCGCTGGATTCGGTTTGTCATGCAATCGCCCCTGGCAAGGCGTGAGCAGGGCAGGCCTTTTTTTTGCCTTTATAGATGATGTTCATCATTAATAGTAATAGCCAAGTTCAACCCGTTCGATTCGTCGTTGCCTCGCACTGCACCGAGACTGCGCAAACCCCTAACCGTCTGGCGGACACTCCCCATGGAACAGTCACTCAAACCTTTTCGTTACCCACTCGCCGCATTGGCCCTGGCAACGCTTGCCGCTTGCGGTCGCGCACCGGACGTCGCCCATGCTCCGGGGGCGCCTCACGTGACGGTGGCAACGGTTATCGAGCAGCCCATCACCGAGTGGGACGAAGTGACCGCCAGGCTGGAGGCGCCCGAAACCGTTGAAGTCCGTCCACGTGTCTCCGGGCAGATCGAGCAGGTGGCCTTCACCGACGGTGCACTGGTCAAGAAGGGGGATCTGTTGTTCCAGATCGATCCGCGGCCGTTCGAACACGAAGTGCATCGTTTCGAAGCCCAATTGCAGCAAGCCCGCGCCACGCTGGTCCGCACGAGCAACGAAGCTCAGCGCGGGCAGCGTCTGCTCAGCAGCAATGCCATTTCCACCGAACTGGCCGACACCCGCACCACCACCGCGCAGGAGGCCAAGGCCGGTGTCGATGCCATCCAGGCGCAACTCGATCTTGCCCGCCTGAACCTGAGCTTCACCCGCGTCACTTCGCCCATCACCGGGCGCGTCAGCCGTGCCGAAATCACCGCCGGCAACATCGTCACCGCCGACACCACGGCGTTGACCAGCGTAGTGTCCACCGACAAGGTCTACGCCTACTTCGACGCCGACGAGCGCCTGTTCCTCAAGTACAACCAGCTCTCCCGCCAGGGCCAGCGCAGCCAGAGCACGCCGGTGTACATGGGCCTGTCGAACGAGGAGGGCAACAGCCACCTGGGGCAGATGAATTTCGTCGACAACCAGGTCAACCCCAGGACCGGCACCATCCGTGGTCGCGCGGTGTTCGACAACACCAACGGCCAGTACACACCAGGCCTGTACGCGCGCTTGAAACTGGTGGGCAGCGCACCCTATGCCGGCCTGCTGATCAAGGACGAGGCCGTCGGTACCGACCTCGGCAAGAAATTCGTGCTGGTGGTCGATCAGGACAACAAGGCCGTCTACCGCAGCGTTGAACTGGGGCCGAAGCTCGAAGGCCTGCGCATCGTGCGCAGCGGCCTGCAGAAAGAGGACCGCATCGTCATCAACGGCCTGCAACGGGTCCGTCCCGGCGCCGTGGTTGCGCCGGCGGATGCACCCATGGCCGACCCGGAAACCGTCGCCACGCTGGCCCGGCAACGCCAGGCGATCGAGGCGGGCAACCAACCGGCAATCCCGACCCCGGCAACCGTCAAATCACCCGCGCTGGTGAAGACGGATGCTGCGGTTTCACCTCGCGGATAAGGGAACACCGACATGAAATTTTCTCAGTTCTTTATCACGCGACCGATCTTTGCAGCCGTGCTGTCGCTGCTGATCCTGATCGCCGGCGGCATCGCGCTGTTCCAGCTGCCGATCAGTGAGTACCCCGAAGTCGTGCCGCCGACCGTTGTCATCCACGCCAACTATCCGGGAGCCAACCCAAAGGTCATCGGCGAAACCGTGGCGGCACCGCTCGAACAGGCCATCACCGGCGTCGAGAACATGCTGTACATGTACTCGCAGTCCACCGCCGATGGGCGATTGACGCTGACAGTGACCTTTGCGCTGGGCACCGACCTGGACAATGCCCAGGTACAGGTGCAGAACCGCGTGACCCGCACCGAACCCAAGTTGCCCGAGGAAGTGACGCGCATCGGTATCACCGTGGACAAGGCTTCGCCCGAGTTGACCATGGTTGTGCACCTGACTTCGCCGGACAAGCGCTACGACATGCTCTACCTGTCCAACTACGCGATCCTCAACGTCAAGGACGAGCTGTCTCGCCTCAACGGTCTGGGCGACGTGAAGATGTTCGGTATCGGTGACTACTCGCTGCGTATCTGGCTGGACCCGAACAAAACCGCTTCGCGCAACCTCACCGCCACCGACGTGGTCAACGCCGTGCGCGAACAGAACCGGCAGGTCGCCGCCGGCCAACTGGGCGCGCCACCTGCGCCCAATGCCACGAGTTTCCAGATGTCGATCAACTCCCAGGGACGGCTGGTGACCGAGGAAGAGTTCGAGAACGTGATCGTGCGCAGTGGTCCGAACGGCGAGATCACCCGCCTCAAGGACATTGCCCGGATCGAGCTGGGTTCCAACCAGTACGCCCTGCGTGCCTTGCTCAACAACGAGGAAGCGGTGGCGATGCCGATCTTCCAGCGCCCGGGCTCCAATGCCATCGAGGTTTCCGATCAGGTACGGGCGAAGATGGCCGAGCTGAAGAAGAACTTCCCCGAAGGCATGGACTACGAGATCGTCTATGACCCGACGATCTTCGTGCGCAGTTCGATTGAGGCCGTCGTTCATACCCTGTTCGAAGCGCTGGTCCTTGTCGTGCTGGTGGTGCTGCTGTTCCTGCAAACCTGGCGTGCTTCGATCATTCCGCTGGTGGCGGTGCCGGTGTCGCTGATCGGTACATTTGCGGTGATGCACCTGTTCGGCTTTTCGCTGAATGCCTTGTCGCTGTTCGGCCTGGTATTGGCCATCGGCATCGTGGTCGACGATGCGATCGTGGTCGTGGAGAACGTCGAACGGAACATCGAGACGGGGCTTGAGCCGGTGGAAGCGACCAAGAAGGCCATGGGCGAAGTTACCGGTCCGATCATCGCCACCGCGTTGGTGCTGTGCGCCGTGTTCGTTCCTTCGGCGTTCATTTCCGGCCTGACCGGGCAGTTCTACAAGCAGTTCGCCCTGACCATCGCGATATCCACGGTGATCTCGGCGTTCAACTCCCTGACGCTGTCGCCGGCATTGGCGGCGGTACTGCTCAAGGCTCACGGCGCGCCGAAGGACCGATTCTCCAAAGTGCTGGATCGCTTGTTCGGTGGCTGGTTGTTCAAACCCTTCAACCGACTGTTCGAGAAGGCCGGCAATGGTTACGTAGGGACCGTATCGAAGGTCATTCGTGGCAGCAGCGTGGCCCTGTTGGTTTACGCCGGTCTGATCGCCTTGACCTACATGGGCTTCAGCACCACGCCCACCGGCTTCGTACCGACCCAGGATAAAAAATACCTGGTGACGTTTGCGCAATTGCCGGATGCCGCCAGCCTTGATCGCTCGGAAGCGGTGATCCGCCGCATGAGCACCATCGCCATGAACGAGCCGGGCTTTGACAGCGCCGTGGCCTTCCCGGGGCTTTCGATCAACGGCTTCACCAACAGCCCGAACGCCGGTATCGCCTTCATCGGCTTGAGCAATTTTGAGGAACGCAAGGACCCGAATTTGTCGGCCCGCGCGATTGCCGCGTCGCTGAACACCAAGTTCGGCGGCATCCAGGAAGCCTACACGGCCGTGTTCCCGCCACCACCGGTACAAGGCCTGGGCACCATCGGCGGCTTCAAATTGCAGATCGAGGACCGTGGCAACCTGGGCTACGAGGCCCTGTACAAAGAAACCATGAACATCATTGCCAAGAGCCGCAGCGTGCCGGAACTGGCCAATCTGTTCACCAGCTACACCGTGAACGTGCCGCAAGTCGAGGCGGCCATCGACCGGGAAAAAGCCAAGAACCATGGCGTGGCCGTCAACGATATCTTCGACACCTTGCAGGTGTACCTGGGCTCGCTGTACGCCAACGACTTCAACCGCTTCGGTCGCACCTATCAGGTCAACGTCCAGGCCGATCAGCAATTCCGCCAGGAGCCGGAGCAGATCGGTCAGTTGAAGGTGCGCAACAACCATGGCGAGATGATCCCGCTGGGCACCCTGATCAAGGTCAGCCCGACCTCGGGGCCTGATCGCGTGATGCACTACAACGGCTTCATCAGCGCGGAAATCAATGGCGCGGCGGCCCCCGGCTACAGCTCCGGCCAGGCCCAGAAAGCCATCGAGAAACTGCTCAAGGAGGAATTGCCCAACGGCATGACCTACGAATGGACCGACCTGACCTACCAGCAGATCCTCTCCGGCGACACCGCGTTGCTGGTGTTCCCGCTCTGCGTACTGTTGGCGTTCCTGGTGCTGGCGGCGTTGTATGAAAGCTGGAGCCTGCCGCTGGCCGTGATCCTGATCGTACCGATGACCCTGCTGTCGGCGATTGCCGGGGTGATCATCTCCAAGGGTGACAACAACATCTTCACCCAGATCGGCCTGATCGTGCTGGTCGGGCTGGCGTGCAAGAACGCGATCCTGATTGTCGAGTTCGCCAAGGACAGGCAAGACCAGGGCCTGTCGCCGCTCGATGCCGTACTGGAGGCCTGCCGCATGCGTCTGCGGCCGATCCTGATGACGTCCATCGCCTTCATCATGGGGGTGATCCCACTGGTGACGTCCACCGGCGCAGGTTCCGAAATGCGTCGGGCCATGGGGGTCGCGGTGTTCTCCGGAATGCTCGGCGTGACCTTCTTCGGCCTGTTGCTGACACCGGTGTTCTTTGTCCTGATCCGCCGCTACATCGAACGCAAGCAATTGCGCAAACAAACCCAAGCGCTGAACCTGGAGGTGCAACCATGAATGCTTTCAAGCTTTTTCTACCCAGCCTTCTGGTGACTGCGCTGGCCGCCTGCACGGTCGGACCGGACTACAAGACCCCCGACACGCCACCAACCAACATCGAGCATGCCAAGGCGGCCAACTACGATCAGTCGCGATTCGAGTCGGTGTGGTGGCAGCAGTTCGATGACCCCACGCTCAATCAGCTGGTGAGTAAATCCCTGCAGGGCAACCGTGATTTGCGCGTGGCGTTTGCCCGCTGGAAAGCGGCCCGGGCCATTCGCGACGACATCAGCAACGACGACTTGCCGGTGGTCACCAGTCGCGTCAGCAGCAAGCAAGGCCGCTCGCAGGTGCCGGGCGTGACCGAGAGCCGGGTCAATACCGAGCGCTACGACCTGGGGCTGGACATGGCCTGGGAAATCGATCTGTTCGGGCGCATTCAGCGTGAGCTGGAATCGAGTGATGCGCGCGAAGATGCGGCAGCGGCCGATCTCTTTCAGCTGCGGGTGACCATGATCGCCGAGCTGGTGGATGCCTATGGCCAGTTGCGCGGTGCGCAGCTGCGGGAAAAAATCGCCCTGGCCAACCTGAAGAACCAGAACGATTCGCGCAGCGTCACGGTGAGTCTGCGCGATGCCGGTGTCGGCAATGAACTCGACGTGATGCGCGCCGATGCGCGCCTGGCTGCGGTCGAGGCGAGCGTGCCGCAGTTGCAGGCCGAGCAGGTACGACAGAAGAACCGCATCGCCACCTTGCTGGGTGAACGCCCGGACCAGCTGAGCGTGTCGCTGGCCCCGGCGGACCTGCCGGCGATTGCCAAGGCGCTGCCCATTGGCGATCCCGCCGAGCTGCTGCGTCGTCGTCCCGACGTGCTCGCGGCAGAGCGTCGCCTGGCCTCGGCGACGGCGGATGTCGGCGTGGCCACCGCCGATCTGTTCCCGCGGGTCAGCTTGAGCGGCTTCCTCGGTTTCACCGCCGGGCGCGGTTCGCAAATCGGCTCCAGTGCCGCCCGTGCCTGGTCGCTGGGCCCGAGCATCACTTGGGCGGCCTTCGATCTGGGTAGCGTCAAGGCGCGTATCCGGGGTGCCG
>NZ_JBNNVQ010000130.1:0-15295 GCF_050280625.1 Pseudomonas sp. NPDC089569 | reverse complement strand
GGGAGGGCGAATCCTTGCGCAACCGCTTTTCGTCTCTGGGTGGGCCCATGACGTGGGCCTTGAGGCCCGCAATCAGCTGCTGGCCCATTCTCAAGACTAGCGATGGTTTCATGGCAGGGGCTTAACACCTTATTTGCCGGCGCACATGCGCCATCCACTACAGGGCGCCGGAGCGCCAAACATAAGCAAATTATATGCCCGAAACTGAAGTGTTTGCCTAGAGCGCTGTAACAATAAAAAGCTGCAAAGTTTTGTTGACACGTTGCCCCGACTGACGCTGGAACATCTTTGGAGCGTCGTGTTTGCCTGGAGCGCTGTAACAATAAAAAAGCGTTGATTTTTATCGAGACAAGCGCTCCTTCGACTAGTCAGGCACCTCAGTGCTTACAGGCGGAACTCATGGCCCAGGTACACTTCCTTGACCAGGTCGTTGGCCAGGATGGTGTCGGAGTCGCCTTCGGCGATCAGTTGGCCATCGTTAACAATGTAGGCGGTTTCACAGATATCCAGGGTTTCACGGACGTTATGATCGGTGATCAGTACGCCGATGCCCTTGGCCTTGAGGTGGTGAATGATCTGTTTGATGTCGCCCACCGAAATCGGGTCCACGCCGGCGAAGGGTTCGTCGAGCAGAATGAATTTCGGGTTGGTGGCCAGGGCGCGGGCGATTTCCACGCGGCGACGTTCGCCGCCCGACAGACTCATGCCGAGACTGTCACGGATGTGGCTGATGTGGAACTCCTGCAGCAGGCTTTCCAGCTCCCTGCGGCGACCGGCTTTATCGAGCTCCTTGCGGGTCTCGAGGATGGCCATGATGTTGTCGGCCACCGAGAGCTTGCGGAAAATCGATGCTTCTTGCGGCAGGTAGCCGATACCAGCCTTGGCCCGACCGTGCATGGGTTGGTGGCTGACGTCCAGGTCGTCGATCAGGACGCGGCCCTGATCTGCCCTGACCAGGCCGACAATCATGTAGAAGCAAGTGGTTTTGCCGGCGCCGTTAGGGCCGAGCAGACCGACGATCTGACCGCTGTCGATGGACAGGCTGACATCACGCACGACCTGTCGGCTTTTATAGCTTTTGGCCAAGTGCTGAGCTTTCAGAGTTGCCATTACTGGGCCTTTTGCTCGTCGGTTTTCTTTTTAGGCTGGATCACCATGTCGATGCGCGGGCGCGACTCGGTCACCTTGTTGCCCGTGGCGCGACCGGCGCTGGCAAGTTTCTTGACGGTGTCGTAGACGATTTTCTCGCCTTGGGTGACGTTGTTGTCCTTGTCGATGACCTTGGCGCGATCGATCAGCACTACGCGGTTTTGCGTAGCGTGATACTGGATGGTTACGCCCCAGCCCTGGACTGGCTTGGTATCGCCCTGGGTTTGCAGTTGTTCGAAGTAGGCAAGGTTGCCCACCGAAGTCACCACGTCGATATCGCCGGTCGGGGTACGTGTCATGGTTACGGTGTTGCCGGTAACCTTCATTGAACCCTGGGTGATGATCACGTCGCCTTTATAGGTGGCGATACCGTTCTTGTCGTCCAGTTGGGCGTCATCGGCCTGAATGCGGATAGGCTGCTCTTGATCGTTCGGCAGAGCCCAGGCGCTCAAGCTTCCCAGTGCTGCGCCCAGACTGAGCAAAATAGGGAGGGTTTTAACGAGCCTCATACTGTCCTCTTACGTTCGATAGCAGGTGTATCCTGCTTTCTTTCAAATACGCCTTCATTCCGATGCCAGTCGATACACCGCCAGCGCCGTCGATTCTAACGGGTTGCTCGGTCTGCGCATATTGCTGCTGCGGGAACACTGTCATGCGGGTGGTGGTGATCAGGGTTTTGCGGTTTTTCTCGTCGAAGCGCGTAATACGTACCGAGTCGATCAATTCGACCTGGGTGCCGTCGGGATTGACTTCTCCCTTCTCACTCTGGACGTGCCACGGGAATTCGGTGCCGCGGAACATGTTCAGGTCGGGATTGGTCAGCAGCGTCACCTCGGTCGCCTTCAAATGCTCGACCTTGTCCGACGTCATGTCGTATTGCAGTCTGCCGTCAGGCAGGAACTGGACGCTATGGGCATTGATGGCGTAGTAATCGATTGCGTTTTCGTCGACCGGCACAACCGGTTTGTCCAGGAAACGTTCGGGGCTGATGTTCCAGTAGCCGACCGCGGCAAAAATTGCCGCGATGCAGCCGAAAATCAGAATGTTGCGAATCTTTTTGCTCAGCATGTTTGGCTCACAGGTACGCGGCGTTCGCCGCATCGAGACGGCCCTGGGCGCGCAGGATCAATTCGCAGAATTCACGAGCAGCACCTTCGCCACCGCGGGCCTGGGTAATGCCGTGGGCGTGCTCCCGGACGAAGCTGGCGGCGTTGGCCACCGCCATGCCCAGGCCGACACGGCGAATCACCGGCAGGTCCGGCAGGTCGTCACCGAGGTAGGCCACCTGTTCGTAGCTCAGGTTGAGCTGGCCAAGCAGCTCGTCAAGCACCACCAGTTTGTCCTCGCGCCCCTGGTATAGATGTGGAATGCCGAGGTTCTTCGCGCGTCGCTCGACCACCGGCGTCTTGCGACCGCTGATGATGGCGGTCTGCACGCCGGCTGCCATCAGCATCTTGATGCCCTGGCCGTCGAGGGTGTTGAAGGTCTTGAATTCGCTGCCGTCTTCGAGAAAGTACAGGCGTCCGTCGGTGAGAACGCCGTCGACATCGAAAACCGCCAGTTTGATTCGTTGGCCGCGTTGCAGCAGGTCTGCGCTCATTACATTACTCCTGCACGCAACAAGTCGTGCATGTTCAAGGCGCCTACCGGGCGATCTTCGCTATCGACCACCACCAGCGCGTTGATTTTGTGGTCTTCCATGATTTTCAGGGCTTCGGCGGCGAGCATTTCAGCGCGGGCGGTCTTGCCGTGGGCAGTCATGACCTGATCGATGGTGACACTGTGGATGTCGATGGTGCGGTCGAGGGTGCGGCGAAGGTCGCCGTCGGTGAAGATCCCGGCCAGCTTGCCATCCGCTTCGAGGATCACGGTCATGCCCAGGCCCTTGCGGGTCATTTCCATCAGCGCGTCCTTGAGCAGGGTGCCGCGTTGAACCTGCGGCAAGTCCTGCCCAGCGTGCATGACGTTTTCCACTTTCAGCAGAAGGCGTCGACCCAGTGCGCCACCGGGGTGGGAGAAGGCGAAATCCTCGGCGGTAAACCCGCGAGCTTCCAGCAGCGCAACGGCCAGGGCATCGCCCATGACCAGTGCAGCGGTGGTGGAGGAAGTAGGTGCCAGGTTCAATGGGCAGGCTTCGTGCTCGACGTGGACATTGAGGTTGACCTCGGCGGCCTTTGCCAGAGGAGAGTCGGGATTGCCAGTCACACTGATCAGCTGGATGCCCAGGCGTTTGATCAGGGGCAGCAGGGTTACGATTTCATGGGTGGAGCCGGAGTTCGACAACGCCAGGATGATGTCGTCGCGGGTAATCATGCCCATGTCGCCATGACTGGCTTCGGCCGGATGGACAAAAAACGCCGTGGTACCGGTACTCGCCAGGGTGGCGGCGATCTTGTTGCCGATATGCCCCGACTTGCCCATGCCGACCACGACCACCCGGCCCTTGCTGGCCAGAATCATCTCGCAGGCGCGAACGAAATCTGCGTCGATATGCGGCAGCAAGCCTTGTACGGCTTCCACTTCGAGGCGGATGGTGCGTTGGGCGGATTGAATCAGGTCGCTGGATTGGCTCATGTCGGAAATCATTTAGCCTGATGAAAAGGCGGCGATTATAGCGGTTATGATCGAATCCCTCACGCAAGTTCGTCACGCTTTGTCAATTCCCGAGGGCGAATCTCTCTAAATGGAGCTTTTTGCCAGTCCTGCCAGCGAACAAGGCCCGGCTTTGGCCTTGGGGCCATGGCCTTTGCAGTGATATAGTTCGCCGCCAGTTCGGCCCGCCCGGGAGGTATGTGCTTTCGTCAGAAAGCCAGGCGTCCGAGTGAGAGGCTGCATCGCAAGGAGTTTAGATGAGTGCCGATAACGCCTACGCGGTCGAGCTGAAGGGAGTGACCTTCAAGCGCGGTGCGCGCAGCATTTTCAATAACGTCGATATCCGTATTCCCCGTGGCAAGGTCACCGGCATCATGGGGCCTTCCGGGTGTGGCAAGACCACGCTTTTGCGGTTGATGGGCGCGCAGTTGCGGCCTTCCAAGGGTGAAGTCTGGGTCAACGGCCAAAACCTGCCGAAGCTTTCGCGCAGCGACCTGTTCGATGCCCGCAAGCATATGGGTGTGCTGTTTCAAAGTGGTGCACTGTTCACCGACCTCGATGTATTCGAGAACGTCGCCTTTCCATTGCGTGTCCATACCGCGCTGCCGGAAGAAATGATCCGCGATATCGTCCTGCTCAAATTGCAGGCCGTGGGTTTGCGTGGGGCCATCGACCTGATGCCCGACGAGCTGTCCGGCGGCATGAAGCGTCGTGTTGCGCTGGCGAGGGCGATTGCGCTCGATCCGCAGATCCTCATGTATGACGAGCCCTTTGTCGGCCAGGACCCCATCGCCATGGGCGTGCTGGTGCGCTTGATTCGCCTGCTCAATGACGCGCTGGGGATTACCAGCATCGTGGTTTCCCACGACCTGGCCGAGACCGCGAGCATTGCCGACTACATCTATGTCGTGGGTGACGGGCAGGTGCTGGGGCAGGGTACGCCTGACGAACTTTTGAACTCGGATGAGCCGCGAATCCGTCAATTCATGACCGGCGAACCCGATGGTCCGGTCGCGTACCACTTTCCAGCGACGGATTACCGCGCAGATCTTCTGGGGAAGCGTTGATGCGCAAGATTTCACTAATAGAGAGAGTGCGTCGTTTCGGCCAGGCCGGCATCGATGTGCTGGCGGTATTCGGACGCTCCACGCTGTTCCTTTTTCATGCCTTGCTCGGGCGCAACGGTATCGGCAACGGATTTGGCCTGTTGGTCAAGCAACTGCACTCCGTGGGCGTGATGTCGCTCGTCATCATCGTGGTTTCCGGGATTTTCATCGGCATGGTGCTGGCGCTGCAGGGGTTCAATATCCTGTCCAGCTACGGTTCGGAGCAGGCGGTAGGGCAAATGGTTGCGCTGACCCTGTTGCGCGAGTTGGGGCCTGTGGTCACAGCCTTGCTGTTTGCCGGGCGTGCCGGCTCGGCGCTGACGGCCGAAATCGGCAACATGAAGTCCACCGAGCAGCTTTCCAGCCTGGAAATGATCGGGGTCGACCCACTCAAGTACATTATTGCCCCGCGCCTGTGGGCGGGCTTCATTTCCCTGCCGGTGCTGGCGATGATTTTCAGCGTGGTGGGTATCTGGGGCGGCTCCTGGGTCGCAGTCGACTGGCTGGGGGTCTATGAGGGTTCCTACTGGTCGAACATGCAAAACAGCGTGACTTTCACTGACGATGTGCTCAACGGCATTATCAAAAGCATGGTGTTTGCCTTTGTCGTCACCTGGATCGCCGTATTCCAGGGCTATGACTGCGAGCCCACTTCCGAGGGTATCAGTCGTGCCACTACCAAGACCGTGGTGTACGCCTCTCTGGCCGTGCTCGGCCTGGACTTTATTCTGACCGCCTTGATGTTTGGAGATTTCTGATGCAAAACCGCACCCTGGAAATCGGTGTCGGCCTTTTCCTGCTGGCCGGCATCCTGGCTTTGCTGCTGCTGGCGTTGCGGGTCAGCGGCCTGTCGCCGAGCCCGAGCACTGACACCTATAAACTTTATGCGTATTTCGACAATATCGCCGGTTTGACGGTCAGAGCCAAAGTGACCATGGCCGGTGTCACCATCGGCAAGGTCACGGCGATCGATCTGGATCGCGACAGTTTCACCGGTCGAGTGACCATGCAGCTGGAGAAGCGCGTAGATAATCTGCCGGCAGACTCCACTGCATCTATCCTGACTGCTGGTCTGTTGGGCGAGAAATACATCGGTATCAGCGTGGGCGGGGAAGAGGCCCTGCTCAAGGATGGCGGGACCATCCATGACACCCAGTCGTCGCTGGTGCTCGAGGACCTGATCGGTAAGTTCCTTCTCAATACCGTTAGCAAAGACGCCAAATGAGGAATTTTCAAATGATCTCTATTCTGCGACGTGGCCTGTTGGTATTGCTCGCGTCCTTGCCGTTGGTGGCGAACGCCGTGGCAGCGCCTTCGGCGCACGATCTGGTACAGGACACCACCAACCGGTTGCTGGCCGACCTGGCCGCCAACAAAGAGAAGTACAAGCATGACCCGCAGGATTTTTATGCGGCGCTCAATAACATTGTGGGACCTGTCGTGGATGCCGAGGGCATTTCCAAGAGCATCATGACGGTCAAATATTCGCGCAAGGCCTCGCCTGCGCAGATGAAAACCTTCGAAGAAAACTTCAAGAAGGGCCTGTTCCAGTTCTATGGCAATGCCTTGCTCGAGTACAACAACCAGGGCATCACCGTGGATCCTGCCAAGGACGAGTCGGGCAACCGGACAAGCGTCGGCATGACGGTCAAGGGCAGCAACGGTGCGATCTATCCAGTGTCCTACACAATGGAAAAGGTCGGTGGCGACTGGAAACTGCGCAACGTCATCATCAACGGCATCAATATCGGCAAGCTGTTCCGTGATCAGTTCGCCGATGCTATGCAGCGCAATGGCAACGACCTGGACAAAACCATCAACGGTTGGGCCGGTGAAGTCGCCAAGGCCAAGGAAACCGCTGAAAAATCCAACGAGAAACAATCCCAATGAGTGAGTCGGCAGTCCGGATGGATGAAGCCGGCGAGCTGCGGCTCAGCGGCGTGCTGGATTACCGCACCGGTCCGGACCTGCGCGAGCAGGGCCGGGCGTTGATCAAGGCCAGCAAGTCGGCTGTTGTGGTGGTCGATTGTTCGGGTGTGACCAAGTCCAGCAGTGTCGGTCTGTCGTTGCTGCTGTGCTTCATGCGTGATGCCCAGGCGGCCGGCAAGGCGCTGAACATCCGCGCAATGCCCGAAGACATGCGCGAAATCGCCGAGGTCAGTGAGTTGACCGAGCTGTTGGCGCAACCTTGATCCGTTTCGATAAGGGAGCCCCCCGTCAGAGTCCTGCTTCGCGGGGTTCGCAGGCGCGGGGCTTTTTTGTATGATGTCCGACCCGCGCGCACAGGGCGCCGATTGAGGTTGAGCATGCAGGCCGTAGAAGTTAAAACCTTCCTTGAAGGAAAGCTGCCGAATACCAAGGTGGAAGTTGAAGGCGAAGGCTGCAATTTTCAGCTGAACGTGATTAGCGATGAACTGGCGGCTTTGAGCCCGGTCAAGCGTCAGCAGCAGATCTATGCCCATTTGAACCCATGGATCACCGATGGCAGCATCCATGCGGTCACTATGAAATTTTTCAGCAGCGCGGCCTGGGCCGAGCGCACCTGAGCCCAAGGGCGTCGAGATTCTTATGGATAAATTGATTATTACTGGCGGCGCTTGCCTTGACGGCGAGATCCGCATCTCCGGGGCAAAGAACTCGGCCTTGCCGATCCTGGCCGCCACGCTGCTCTGTGATGGTCCGGTGACCGTCGCCAACCTGCCGCACCTGCACGACATCACCACCATGATCGAATTGTTCGGTCGCATGGGGATCGAGCCGGTGATCGACGAGAAACTGGCCGTCGAAATCGATCCACGCACCATCAAGACCCTGGTCGCTCCATACGAGCTGGTCAAGACCATGCGTGCGTCGATCCTGGTGCTGGGGCCGATGGTTGCCCGTTTCGGTGAAGCCGAAGTGGCATTGCCTGGCGGTTGCGCCATCGGCTCGCGTCCGGTTGACCTGCACATCCGTGGCCTGGAAGCCATGGGCGCGATCATCGACGTCGAAGGTGGCTACATCAAGGCCAAGGCGCCTGAAGGCGGCCTGCGCGGCGCGCACTTCTTCTTCGATACCGTCAGCGTGACCGGTACCGAAAACATCATGATGGCAGCCGCTCTGGCCAAGGGCCGCAGCGTGCTGGCAAACGCCGCGCGTGAGCCTGAAGTGGTCGACCTGGCGAACTTCCTGAACGCCATGGGCGCCAAGGTATCCGGCGCGGGCACCGATACCATCACCATCGATGGCGTCGAACGCTTGCACACCACCACTTACAAGGTGATGCCTGACCGTATTGAAACCGGCACCTACCTGGTCGCCGCTGCCGTGACCGGTGGCCGAGTGAAGGTCAAGGACACCGATCCGACCATCCTCGAAGCCGTTCTGGAAAAACTCCGCGAAGCCGGTGCCGAAATCACCACCGGTGACGACTGGATCGAGCTGAACATGCACGGCAAACGGGCAAAGGCCGTCAACGTGCGTACCGCTCCATATCCGGCGTTCCCGACCGACATGCAGGCGCAGTTCATCTCCCTCAACGCCATTGCCGAAGGCACAGGCGCTGTGATCGAGACGATCTTCGAAAACCGTTTCATGCACGTTTACGAACTGCACCGCATGGGTGCCAAGATCCAGGTCGAGGGCAACACCGCCATCGTGACCGGTACCGAAAAACTCAAGGGCGCGCCAGTCATGGCCACCGACCTGCGAGCTTCGGCCAGCCTGGTGATTTCGGCGCTGGTCGCCGAGGGTGACACCCTGATCGACCGCATCTACCACATCGACCGTGGTTACGAGTGCATCGAGGAAAAACTGCAGATGCTGGGCGCCAGGATTCGTCGCGTTCCGGGCTAGTAGCTGTGCTTCATGGGTACAAGGACGTGCCCGATGGTTTGTTCAAAGTCGAGGGTGCATGACACCCTCGATGCGTGTCCGGCGCCGATTGCGACCGGGCATAAGATTCCTGATTAAGGGCTGACGTTTCCCATGCTGACTATCGCACTGTCCAAGGGCCGCATCCTTGACGACACCTTGCCGCTTCTGGCTGAAGCCGGCATCGTGCCGACCGAGAATCCGGACAAGAGCCGCAAGCTGATCATCCCCACGACCCAGGAAGATGTACGCCTGCTGATCGTGCGTGCCACCGATGTGCCGACCTATGTCGAGCATGGCGCCGCCGACCTCGGTGTCGCCGGTAAAGACGTGCTGATGGAGTACGGTGGCCAGGGCCTGTACGAGCCACTGGATCTGCAGATTGCCCGGTGCAAGCTGATGACCGCGGGCAAGGTCGGTGCGGTAGAGCCCAAGGGCCGCCTGCGTATCGCCACCAAATTCGTCAATGTCGCCAAGCGCTACTACGCCGAGCAGGGGCGCCAGGTCGACATCATCAAGCTGTACGGTTCGATGGAGCTGGCGCCGTTGATCGGTCTGGCCGACAAGATCATCGACGTGGTAGACACCGGCAACACCCTGCGGGCCAACGGCTTGGAGCCACAGGAGTTCATTGCCGCCATCAGCTCCCGGCTGATCGTCAACAAGGCTTCGATGAAAATGCAGCATGCCCGTATCCAGGCGTTGATCGACACACTGCGCAAGGCAGTGGAGTCTCGACACCGCGGCTGATTCACCCGCGCGACGTTGAGTCGCGCCCGTCTATCCGCCTCATAGCCAGAATTCTCAGGTGCCCAAGCGGAAACGACTGCTACTTCAGGGCGCCTGAGTTTTTGCCAATTCTATGAGGCTCTCGCTATGACCGCACCGACTGCAATTCGCCGACTCAACGCTGCTGACCCGGATTTCGCACATCATCTGGATCATCTGTTGAGCTGGGAAAGTGTGTCTGACGACTCGGTCAATCAGCGAGTGCTGGACATCATCAAGGCCGTACGCGAGCGTGGCGATGCTGCGCTGGTGGAATTCACCCGCCAGTTCGACGGTCTGGATGTTGCGTCCATGGCCGATCTGATCCTGCCTCGCGAGCGCCTGGAACTGGCGTTGACGCGCATTACCGTGGAACAGCGTCAAGCGCTGGAGAAAGCAGCGGCCCGCGTGCGCAGTTATCACGAAAAACAGAAGCAGGACTCCTGGAGCTACACCGAGGCCGACGGTACCGTGCTGGGCCAGAAGGTCACGCCGCTGGACCGCGCCGGGTTGTACGTGCCGGGTGGCAAGGCGTCATATCCGTCGTCGGTACTGATGAATGCGATCCCGGCCAAGGTCGCCGGCGTGGCCGAAGTGGTCATGGTGGTGCCGACGCCACGCGGTGAAGTCAACGAATTGGTATTGGCGGCAGCGTGCATCGCCGGCGTGGACCGCGTTTTCACCATTGGTGGCGCTCAAGCCGTTGCTGCACTGGCCTACGGTACCGAAAGCGTGCCTCAGGTCGACAAAGTGGTCGGTCCGGGCAACATCTATGTGGCCACCGCCAAGCGCCATGTATTTGGTCAGGTCGGCATCGACATGATCGCCGGCCCTTCGGAGATTCTCGTGGTGTGCGACGGCCAGACCGATCCCGACTGGATCGCCATGGACCTGTTCTCCCAGGCCGAGCACGACGAAGACGCCCAGGCGATTCTGGTCAGCCCCGATGCCGCATTTCTCGATCAGGTCGCGGCCAGCATTGCCAAACTGATGCCGACCATGGAGCGCGCCGCAATCATCGAAACCTCGATCAATGGCCGTGGTGCGTTGATTCAGGTGCGTGACATGGCGCAGGCCATCGAAGTCGCCAACCGAATCGCACCGGAGCACCTGGAACTGTCTGTAGCCGATCCCCAGGCCTGGCTGCCGCAGATCCGCCACGCCGGTGCGATCTTCATGGGGCGCCACACCTCCGAAGCGCTGGGCGACTATTGTGCAGGCCCTAACCACGTGTTGCCGACGTCCGGCACCGCACGATTCTCCTCGCCGCTGGGTGTGTACGACTTCCAGAAGCGTTCGTCGATCATCTTCTGCTCCGAGCAGGGTGCGTCGGACCTGGGCAAGACCGCTTCCGTGCTGGCTCGTGGCGAGTCACTGACCGCCCACGCCCGTAGCGCCGAATACCGCATCATTGACGACAAGCAGGGGAACTGAACATGAGTAAATTCTGGAGCTCGTTCGTCAAGGATCTGGTGCCTTACGTACCGGGCGAACAACCGAAACTTTCGAAACTGGTGAAACTCAACACCAACGAAAACCCGTACGGCCCATCGCCCAAGGCCCTGGCGGCGATGCAGACCGAGCTGAACGACAATTTGCGTCTGTACCCGGACCCCAACAGCGATCTGCTCAAGCAGGCTGTTGCCAGGTATTACGGCGTGCAGGGCAATCAGGTATTCCTCGGTAACGGTTCCGACGAAGTCCTGGCGCACATTTTCCACGGGCTGCTGCAACACGATCAGCCACTGCTGTTCCCGGACGTCAGCTACAGCTTCTATCCGGTCTACTGCGGTCTGTACGGCATCGCCTTCGACGCGGTGCCGCTGGACGAGCAGTTCCAGATCGACCCGGCGGACTACGCCAGGCCGAACGGCGGAATCATTTTCCCCAACCCGAACGCCCCGACCGGATGCCTGCTGGCGCTGGAGGCTGTCGAGCAGATCCTCAAGGGCAGCCCTGATTCGGTGGTCGTGGTGGATGAGGCCTACATCGACTTCGGTGGGGAAACCGCGATCAGTCTGGTCGACCGTTATCCGAACCTGCTGGTGACCCAGACCTTGTCCAAATCCCGTTCGCTGGCTGGCCTGCGTGTCGGTCTGGCGGTCGGGCATCCAGACCTGATCGAGGCGCTGGAGCGGGTCAAAAACAGCTTCAACTCCTATCCGCTCGATCGCATGGCGATCGTTGGCGCGGCGGCGGCGTTCGAGGATCGAGAGTACTTCGACAAAACCTGTCGGATGGTGATCGAGAGTCGCGAGGCGGTGGTCGGGCAGTTGCAAGCCAAGGGCTTTGAAGTGTTGCCGTCGGCGGCCAACTTCATTTTCGCCCGTCACCCGCAGCACGATGCCGCTGGCCTGGCCGCCAAACTGCGTGAGCAGGGCGTGATCGTCCGGCACTTCAAGCAGCAGCGAATCGCTCAGTTCCTGCGGATCACCATTGGCACGCCGGAGCAGAATCAGGCGTTGATCGACGGTTTGGGCGACCTGTAAACCTGTAGAGCACGGCTTGCCCGCGTTGAGCGATTACGCGGGCAAGCCTTGCCAGGCCCAGGCTTAATTGTCCTGCTGTTCCTTGGTGGGCGCTGGAGGTGGGCGCAAGCCGATCTCAGCAACGAGCTTGAGCTCCTTGCCGTTACGCATCACTTGAATCGCCACCTTGTCGGTCGGCTTGATCCGTGCCACCTGGTTCATCGAGCGACGGCCGTCACCGGCAGGTTCGCCGTCGATGCTGAGGATCACATCACCCAGTTGCAGGCCGGCCTTCTGTGCCGGGCCGTCGCGGAAAATACCGGCGACAACGATGCCCGGACGTCCCGACAAGCCAAACGACTCCGCCAGTTCCTGGCTCAATGGCTGCACCTCAATGCCCAGCCAGCCACGAATGACCTGGCCGTGCTCGACGATCGATTTCATCACTTCCATGGCCAGCTTGATCGGGATCGCAAAGCCGATGCCCTGGGAACCGCCGGATTTGGAAAAAATCGCCGTGTTGATGCCGGTCAGGTTGCCATTGGCATCCACCAGTGCGCCGCCGGAGTTGCCGGGGTTGATGGCTGCGTCGGTCTGAATGAAGTCCTCATAGTTGTTCAGGCCCAATTGATTGCGTCCGGTGGCGCTGATGATGCCCATGGTCACCGTCTGGCCGACGCCGAACGGGTTGCCGATGGCCAGCGCGACATCGCCGATTCGGATGTTGTCGGAGCGGCCGACAGTGATCGAAGGCAGGTTTTTCAGATCGATCTTGAGCACGGCCAGGTCGGTTTCCGGGTCGCTGCCAATCACCCGGGCCAGGGTTTCACGGCCATCCTTGAGGGCCACCACGATCTGGTCGGCGCCGCTGGTCACGTGGTTGTTGGTCAGAATGTAGCCTTCCGGGCTCATGATCACACCGGAACCGAGGCTCGACTCCATGCGTTTCTGCTTGGGCGAGTTGTCGCCGAAGAAGCGGCGGAACTGTGGATCCTCGAACAGCGGATGGGCTGGCTTGTTGATGACTTTGGTGGTGTACAGATTCACCACGGATGGCGCGGCGATGGTGACTGCGTCGGCATAGGACACCGGCCCCTGTTGCATGCCGGTGGTCTGCGGAGCTTGTTGCAGATTGACGTCGAGGCTCGGAAGCCCGACCCACTGCGGGTAACGCTGGATAATTAATAGAGCGACAAGCACGCCGGCCAACAGCGGCCAGCCAAAAAAACGCAGCGCCTTGAGCATTAAGCACGTCCTGAGAGGGTTGCAGGCGGTCAGAGACCGCCCATAATGTCGCGCATTATACGAGGCTGCGCGAGCCTCTGAGCGGGATATTTAGGAGTCTTTCATGGCCGTCGCCCTGAGCACTTTGGTCGAAGAAGCCGACCGTTACCTTTCCAGTTCCAGAATTTCAGACTACTGCCCCAACGGTCTGCAGGTCGAAGGCCGGCCCCAGGTGATGCGCATTGTCAGCGGCGTCACCGCCAGCCAGGCCTTGCTCGATGCCGCGGTCCAGGCCAATGCCGATCTGGTGCTGGTGCACCACGGCTACTTCTGGAAGGGCGAAAACCCGTGCATCACCGGCATGAAGCAACGTCGCCTGAAAACCCTGCTCAAACACGACATCAGCCTGCTGTCCTATCACCTGCCGCTGGATCTGCATCCGGAGGTCGGCAATAACGTACAGCTGGCGCGTCAACTCGACATCACGGTGGAAGGGCCGCTGGATCCGGACAACCTGAAGGTTGTCGGTCTGGTCGGTTCGCTGAGTGAGCCGATGACAGCCCGGGATTTCGCCCGCCGAGTGCAGGAAGTCATGGGGCGCGAACCGTTGCTGGTCGAAGGCAGCGCGATGATTCGTCGGGTTGGCTGGTGCACCGGCGGTGGCCAGGGTTATATCGATCAGGCCATTTCGGCGGGGGTCGATCTGTACATCAGTGGCGAGGCTTCCGAGCAAACCTTCCACAGCGCGCGGGAAAACGACATCAGTTTCATCGCCGCCGGTCATCACGCCACCGAGCGCTACGGCGTACAGGCCCTTGGCGACTACCTGGCGCGGCGGTTTGCCCTGGAACATATCTTCATCGATTGCCCGAACCCGATCTGACCACGCTGCCCCTGTAGGAGCGAGCACGCTCGCGATGAACGCAAGAACACTGCGGGGCATCAGGCACCCAGCGTTATCGTTGACGACCATCGCGAGCATGCTCGCTCCTACAGAGAGCCCAAACACGGGGGCATATTCATATGCCCTTTCGATCTAGTGGGCGTCCTGATTAGAAGTGGTCGCTGTGCTAGGATCGCCGCTCGAACACGGCCCGCAGGCCGTTCATAAGAAAGATTTCGTGAGTAGCCATGGTCGACAAACTGACGCATCTGAAACAGCTGGAGGCGGAAAGCATCCACATCATCCGTGAGGTGGCCGCCGAGTTCGACAACCCGGTGATGCTGTACTCCATCGGTAAAGACTCCGCCGTGATGCTGCACCTGGCACGCAAGGCATTCTTCCCTGGCAAGCTGCCATTCCCGGTGATGCATGTCGACACCCGGTGGAAATTCCAGGAGATGTACAAGTTCCGTGACCGCATGGTTGAAGAGCTGGGCCTGGACCTGATCACCCATATCAATCCGGACGGCGTGGCGCAGAACATCAACCCGTTCACCCACGGCAGTGCCAAGCACACCGACATCATGAAGACCGAGGGCCTGAAGCAGGCGCTGGACAAGCATGGTTTCGATGCCGCCTTCGGCGGTGCCCGTCGCGATGAAGAGAAGTCCCGCGCTAAGGAGCGCGTGTACTCCTTCCGTGACAGCAAGCACCGCTGGGATCCGAAAAACCAGCGTCCCGAGCTGTGGAACGTCTACAACGGCAAGGTCAACAAAGGCGAGTCGATCCGCGTCTTCCCGCTGTCGAACTGGACCGAGCTGGACATCTGGCAATACATCTACCTCGAAGGCATCCCGATCGTGCCGCTGTACTTTGCCGCCGAGCGCGAAGTGATCGAGAAGAACGGCACGCTGATCATGATCGACGACGAGCGCATCCTCGAACACCTGAGCGATGAAGAAAAAGCCCGCATCGTCAAAAAGAAAGTGCGTTTCCGTACCCTTGGCTGCTACCCGTTGACGGGCGCTGTGGAGTCCGAGGCCGAAAGCCTCACGGACATCATTCAGGAAATGCTCCTGACGCGAACTTCCGAGCGCCAGGGCCGTGTCATCGACCACGATGGCGCAGGCTCGATGGAAGACAAAAAACGTCAGGGTTATTTCTAAGGGGTTGTCATGTCGCACGCATCTGATTTGATACGATGAAACCGGCAAGCCGGTGGTCGAGGATCTGCTGTTTAACAACCTTATCAT